>CAZCUL010000692.1:0-3797 GCA_964501475.1 uncultured Verrucomicrobiota bacterium
ATCGCCATGCGATGGTCGTTATATGTCTCGATCTCCGCCCCGTGCATGTGCGAAGCCGACGGACTCACCAGCAGCATGTCGCCTTCCTCCCGCACTTCCGCGCCGCACCGGGTCAGTTCCGCGCGCAATGCCACCACCCGCTCGCATTCCTGCACGCGCAGCCGGCCCAGTTCAGTGAAACAGACGGGGTGTTTGCTGAACGGCGCCAGAACGATCGCCGTCATGATGCTGTCGCCCAATTCGTCCCGGCGCGAGATCCGATTTGGCAGCGGCAAGAACCTGGGAAAGGCCTCGTCGATCTGCCAGCCGGACCGGGGCCAGCGCGCCACCCGAATCCCCATCCCGCTTCCATCCGGTCCGGGCAGGAGCGCGTTTATTCCCCAAAAGTAACTGCCGCTCGACGCGTCCGGTTCAACCGCGACCGCCCCTTTGCCAAAATTCGCGAGCAATTGGCTGGTCATATTGACGTAGGGCGACTCTTCGGCGTTTTCACCCGTGACCTCGACGGTCCAGCCGCCCGCCCGCGCGCACAGCAGCAATGCCGACGCGAACTGCGAGCTGTCGCCAATATCCACCTTCACCTTCCCGGCCTTGGGTCCGGCGCCTTGCACCAGCGCGGGCAGCTTGTTGTTCGAAGAATCAACGCCATATCCCAGACCGCGCAGAGCCTGGAAAAGGGCCGCCTGCGGGCGCTCGTGCATCCGGGGAACGCCGGCAATCCGGTAAACTCCCTGCCCCAGGCAAACAAGCGCTGTCAGAAACCGCGCGGCCGTGCCGGCGTTGGCAACGAAAAGTTCCAGGGGACGCTCGACTGTTCCTCCCCGGGGGACTTCGCCGCTCAGACCGAAGACGGTGATGGTCCGATTGCAAGGCTCTTCCCGGTCAGGGGCCACGTTTACCATGTAGCCCAGCTCCTGCAGGCACTCGACCATCACCTGCGTATCCTCGCTCCAAAGCGCTCCCTCCAACATCGTTTCGCCCTCGCCCAAGGCGGCCAGGATGAGCGCCCGATTGGTGATGCTCTTCGAACCGGGCACCACCACTTCGGCCGCCACCGCTCTCTCCAGCGGCATGATTTCGACCACATCGGGTAATGGCATATCAGGAGGATTGCGGCTTGCGTCCGTGCGGGCAGATGCCAGCCCATCATTCCGATGAGGGTGATGCCATCTCCCCGCACCAGGCCTGGCGGCGCTGCCGGGCGTTGTCGAAGAATTCTTCGATGGCTTTGCGGTCGCCTTCTTCCACTGCCAGGCGGAACTCCTGCAAATCCTCAATGAAAACTCCCAGCACCCGCGCGAGATTCTTGCGGTTCGCCAGGCAGATGTCCCGCCACATTTCGGTGGACCCGGCTGCCACCCGCGTCATATCGCGAAAGCCGGTGGCGCAAAGTTGCACCTGCTCCCTGGGATGGACCGGGCTCAAAACGTAGTTCGCCAATTCGGCGGCTGCCACATGCGGCAGATGGCTCGAACGACTCACCAGATCATCATGCAAATCCGGCGTCATCTTCAACGGCCGGGCACCCACCGACTTCCAGAAACCTTCCAGCTTCTTGACGCTCCCGGAGTCGGAACGCGCGGTCGGGGTAATCGCGCAAACAGCGTTCTCAAAAAGGTCGGCGCGCGCATGGGCTACGCCGGTCTTCTCCGACCCCGCCATGGGATGACTGCCCACAAAATGCGCCCCCGCCTTCGCCAGCAACGGTTCCAATTCCTGCACCACAGCCGCCTTGACACTGCCCACGTCTGTGACCAGCGCGCCGGGAACAATGGCCGGCAGCAATCTTTCTGCGACCTCGCGCATTTGCCCGATGGGCGTGCAAAGAACAACCAGATCCGCGCCTTCGACCGCCCGAGTCAAATCGGTGCCGATGTCCTCGACGAGGACATCGGCTGCGCGGCACTCCGCGATGCTTTCCGGCCGCCGCACATAGCCCGCCAGAGCCCCGGCCAGCCCGCCCCGCTGAACAGCCAGCGCCAGTGAGCCGCCCAACAAGCCCACCCCGACCACGGTGATCTTTTGCCAGTGCATACGGGAATTAAGAATGAAACGGAGAAAAGGCAAAAGGCAAAAGAACGCTCGCCCGTCGAGCATGTGGCCGGAGCAAGAAGTATGCGACGAAAACGAGAGCGGCCGTCAGGAACACGCCAACGCCACGATCAGGACAGGCCGGGAATCCGAGGCCCACGACGCATTTACGGCCAACGACCAGACCACCACAACCACCGGAGGAAGGCGGCCGCGGCGAATCGGGCAACTGGGCCTCCAACGAGGTTTAGAATGTTCGGCGGCGTGGTCATGCTCTCACTTACCTCTGAATAGCGTCTGCTCATCGACAAAACCGAGAAGGCTGCCAAGTGGATCGCGAGCGTAGAACATCCGCTCTCCCCACGGCATCGTCTCAATGCCTCGATCAATCGTCCCGCCCGCCGCCTGAACTCGACCGAGCGTGGCTTCAAGCTCTGGCACGGCAAGATAAATGTACTGAAATGGGTGAAATCGCCAGCCGCCCCGCTCACCGTCGCCATCCGCAACCGGATCGTAGCACGCCAGGATCGTGCCGCCACAATCGAAGTAGTGACGTCCGGGAGAAACGCGCTGCCCTGGCGAACCCAGAACCGCGGCGTAAAATGCAGTCGCGACCTCAATATCGGGAACTGGTAGAATAACGCGATAAAGCTGGGGTGTTTTCATGGGAATATGCGCATGACGCCGAACTCAAAGCTGAGCCTGCCGACCAGCCGGTCGCGCCAGTCTCGCGTCCACCCTGACATAACGTATGCAAACAAAGCCGTTCCGATCCCTGCCAGTGACGCCCGATTGGAACAGCAACCCGAACGCGCTCCTCGTCATTGGCTCGATCCGCTGGTTCTGCGATTCAGCGCTGGCTGTGGCCGTCGTAATCTAGTGAAACAATCAGGACCGGTTCGATCACCGACCATGAGTCATCCTCCGCAACGACGATCACCCGTCGATTGCCCACAGCAACGAATTCAGGGTGGCTCGACCTCATCGCACGCCCATCCGCGAGTCGAATCGTGAATGGTTGGAACGGCTGACGGCAAACCGCTTCACGCAAACCTTCAAGATCCATGCTGGAAATCGTAGTGCCGCTGGGCTTAAGAAGCAAGAATCTGGTTCACGTGGGCGGCTTCGACACCATCGCAGGACGGTGGAACTCGGCCACGCCGGGCCGATGATGTGAACCGCGAAAGCGGAACTGAAAAGGCAAAGGCTGAAATATCTCACCCTGTCCCAGTCACGCGCGAAGGTGATCCCAAATCCGAAAAGAAACTGCTCGGGCAGCTTGCGGGAAGGGATGCGACTCAAACATTATTCGATCCGGACGGGGCAAACTTACATGTTCGTTAGGCATCCTTGACTGCTCTTCTGCAATCTTGAGCGCGTCGTCCATACAGAATATCCAAAACCCATTTGCTCTCGTAGCGCGCGCCACGAACGGCAATCGTCAACATCAAGCCCATCACTTTCCACGGCCCCACCACGTTGAGCTTCCGCCCCGAACTGACCACCTTCGGCTTGAGCACCACAAAGCGTCCGACCTTCTTGAGCGCCTGAACGAACGCGATGTCCTCACCCGCGTACAGGCGCTCCGAAAAGCCGCCCGTCGCACTGTAGGCTTCCCGAGTGCAAAAAAGGAAACAACCTCCCACCCACCGGATGAGCCGGGCCGCCAAGACTGCGAAGAAAAGTATGATGCGTCCCCACAGTGGTGTCGGGCCGTCGAAATCAAAGACAGACCCGCCCCCGGCAGCACCCGCGCGCAGGACGGC
>CAZCUL010000693.1:0-12771 GCA_964501475.1 uncultured Verrucomicrobiota bacterium
AAACGCCTTTCCCGCGAGGCGGAATGGGAATTCGCCGCTCGCGGCGGATTGGATCAGAAGAAATTTGTCTGGGGCGAGGAAAGGGTGCCAAACGGAAAATGGCGGGCCAACATCTGGCAGGGACCGTTTCCCACTTACAATGAATTGAACGACGGCTTCTACGCAACCGCTCCCGTAAAATCCTTCGAGCCGAACGGATACGGCCTTTATGACATGGCGGGCAACGTCTGGGAATGGTGCGCGGACTGGTATCGGCCGGATTACTACGCCAACAGCCCGAAAGCAAATCCGCCCGGGCCCTCGATGGGTTTCGATCCCAACGACGGACTGGCCAAACGCGTCCAGCGCGGCGGCTCTTACCTGTGCAGCGACCTTTATTGTTCGGGTTACCGGCCCAGCGCTCGCATGAAAAGCACCCCGGACACCGGCCTTTCTCATACCGGCTTTCGCTGTGTGAAGGATGGGGCGCCGCCGCCTGGTGAGCAGTGATGAGCAATCCATTGACAATGAGGCGAAACGAAAATCTGCCGGTTTGGTTAAGCGTTCTTGTTTTTGGCCTTTTTCTCTTTGAGCTGCCCGTTTGCGGCGCGGCCCCTGCGCCCAATATTCTTTTCCTCCTTACCGACGATCAGCGGTGGGATTCGCTCGGGTGCATGGGCAACAAGATCGTTCAAACACCGCAGATCGACGCTCTGGCCAGGCGCGGCGTCCTTTTCCGAAACGCCTTTGTCACAACCGCCATTTGCAGTGTGAGCCGGGCCAGCATTTTCAGCGGCCAATACGAGCGGCGCCACGGCATCGATGACTTTGCCAAACCATTCTCACCGTCAGCCTGGTCGAATGCGTATCCCGCCATTCTCCGCCGAAACGGGTATCATACCGGTTTTATTGGGAAGTTTGGTGTGGGCAATGTGATGCCGACCAATGGCTTCGATTATTGGGACGGTTTTCCAGGCCAGGGACGTTACTTCAGCAAGGGCGATCCGCAGCACTTGACTGCGAAGATGGGCGAGAGCGCGATACGTTTTCTCCACAGCCGCCCCGACCACAAGCCGTTCTGTCTCTCGATCAGTTTCAAGGCACCTCACGTTCAGGATGGCGCGCCGCGCGAATTTCCCCCGGACCCCCGGGACGAGGAACTTTATCGTGATGTGAGAATCCCGGTGTCAAAAACGGCGACGGCCGCGGCTTTCGAGGCGCAGCCGGATTTCGTCCAGAACTCCGAAGGCAGAACCCGCTGGAAACGCCGGTTCGCCACGCCGGAGATGTTCCAGGAAACGGTGAAGGATTATTATCGCCTGATCACCGGAGTGGATCGCGAAGTAGGGCGAATTCTGGAAGCGCTCGAGCAACTCCGCTTAAGCGAGAACACGGTCGTTATCTTCACGTCCGATCACGGCTTTTTCCTGGGCGAGCACGGCATGGCCGGCAAGTGGCTCATGCACGAAGAGTCGATCCGGGTGCCTTGGATCATCGCGGACCCCACCCTGCCGAAGCGGCGGCGCGGAAGGAAACTCGATGCTGTGGCGCTGAATATCGATTTGGCCCCGAGCATTCTGGATTATGCAGGCTTGGAGACGCCGGAGGTCATGCAAGGCAGGTCAGTGAAGCCGCTCGTGGAGGGGAAGGCTGTGCAGTGGCGCGACGACTGGTTTTACGAGCATCACTTTGGCCATGGGGGCCGAATTCCGCAGACAGAAGGCATCCGCACAGAGCGGTGGAAATATATGCGCTACGTCTCGGCTGATCCGGTTGTGGAGCAACTTTACGATCTCAAACGCGACCCGGGCGAAACGAAAAATCTCGCCGGGAGTTCCGGGCACTCGGAAGTATTGAATCGCCTTCGCAATCGCTGGGGGGAACTGCGCGAAGTGCTGGAGTAAGTCCGCATCAACCCGATCCTCCTCCCGGCTCACTGTGGACTGTCGAGGCGGGGAAATCCTGACTTTCTTGTTCCTCGTTCGATCGAGCCTCCTCGGGGCCCGTAAAGAGGGCTACTTCTTTACCGGACTGCTCGCCGGCAAAGCCGTTGTTTTTGCGGTGCTGCTTCCGATTTTTGCCAGGCCCACAAAGACCGCGCCGCTTTCGACCACCAGGTTGCGCGCTTCGACATCTCCGAAAAATCGCGAATGGGAGCGAAGCGTGACGGTGCCGTCCACTTGAACATTGGCGACCAGTTCGCCGCTCAAATCGATCCCGCCTGCCACAATCGGCTCCGGCCAACGCAGTCGGGTGCCGGAAGGGATCACCAGACAACCGGCTGTAAAGCTGCCCTTGATCTCGGCTTTCGGATAAAGCTCGAGCGTTCCCTCGGCCCTCAGCCTGCCAATGACGCGCCCTTTTATGACAGCCTCGCCGGCGATGGTGTCGGTATTGAGCAGGTAGCCGCTTTCCTCGACGACGAAGCGGCCTTTGGTTTTGAAGTTCTTTGAAACGGTGGTGTTGATGGTGTAATCGCGCAAATCCACATGGCTGCTGCAGCGCTTGCACATGGTGGATTGCGCGCTGGCGGGGACATCGAGCTCCGTGCCGCAATTGAAGCAGGTGACGTTGCGCAGGTCTTGAGACGGCTCCTCGCCCGGCGACGGAAGCATTTCCAGATTCGGAGCCGCGGTTTCGCGGAGACGGAAGTGTTCCCGGCACTTCTTGCAGATCGTGGAATAAGCCAGCCGCGGTTCGAGCTGGCGGTTCCCACAATGCGGGCAGGTGACGAGCGTCCTGGGCTGTTTCTTGGCCGGCATTTGACAGACGCCCGCGGGCAATGCCAGCGGAGAATTAACGCGCTCCCAACTTAACCGGCTCGTTGGCAGCCTTGGGACCTTCGGGCGTCCGCGGCGGCGGCTGGGTCGAAGGAGCCACCTTGTTGGGGTTCACTTCCGTTTTCCCCACGAATGTCACTCCTTCCTCGATGACCAGCTTGGAAGCGCGGATGTCGCCAAACAATTCCGCTTTCGCCTTCAAATCGATTTTGTCCTTGGCCACGATGTTGCCGTTGATTTTGCCGCGCACCACCACCGAGTTAACGTTGACGTTGCCATTGACGACCGCGCTGTCGCCCAGCGTCAGTGTACCTTCCGAATTGATTTCCCCTTCCAACTTGCCTTCCAGAGTCAGGTCGCCCGCGAACCTGAGATTGCCCTTAATCTCCACATCGGAGTTCAACACGTTTTTCGACGAATTTCCCGCAGTGTTCATAGTATTGTCGTTTAAATGCATTTCCGGCGTGGGGCCTAGTTACTCCAACTCCGTTCGCACTGTCAACGGGTTTATCGGGAGTCCGTCCGGTTTCGGCCCCGGCGCGGTGGCCGCTCATGGTCCAGGATGATCCGCGGGTTCGCACCGCGCGGTAACCTGCAACTCCTTTGTGGAGGTCGAAACGGCCCGCAGAACGCAAGGCGGATTGGCGCTGCAGTCGCGCTCGGCGTTCAATATCTCCCAACGGCCGGCTAAATGCCCGTCCGACATCACTGTGTGGCTCGGGCTCAAAAAAGTCTTGCGTCAAATCATCACTTTGCAATACAAAGTCAAAATATGAACGAGCGCTGGGTCGGGAATCCTCTGCGGCGCGGTGAAATCGCGCTTGCAAGCGCGGCTAAATACGCCATTTGTCAAACTGACCTGATTGCTTGCAGCTGCCGGGATGCCGCAAACTCTGCAACGCAAAGTCATGTTATGGCTTTGCCTACAAGGGCCGTCCGCCGGCTTATCCAGGTCCGCAACGCGAGCATTCCCTTCAGATGCCTGGCGCCGGGGACTTGACCCGTCGGGCAGGACGTTTTCACCTGCACTGAAACCACAACTCCAACCGGAACCCCCTATGAACTGGCTCAATTATTTTCAGCACAACCGCAGTCATCGCCGGACGGTCCCCTGGGAACGCGGCATCCATGTGGAACCTTATTTGTGCCGGGCGCTGATTCGCTCGCTGCAACGCTTTCAGGTCGGCGAAAGCGGCGAGGGGAAGCATCTTCGCCGCGCGGCTGCAACCCTCGACGATCCGGACTACGCCGCGGCGATCGATTTGTTCATCAGGGAGGAGCAGGAACACGCTCGTTTAATGGCGGAGGTCCTCAAGGCCCTGGGCGCGCCCTTGCTGAAGAGGCACTGGAGCGACGGTTGTTTCATCCTGCTGCGCCGGCTGTTCGATTTGCAGTTCGAGGTCCTGGTGCTGCTGGTTCCGGAGATGATTGCCAGGCGCTATTTTCGCGCCGTGCATGACGGCACGCGCGATCCCGTGGTGCGCGCGGTCTGCGCTCAGATCTGCCACGATGAAGAAGGGCACCTGGCATTCCACATCGACACGCTGCAAAGATTGTTCGCCGGGCGTTCCCTTTGGTTTCGCGCCATGACTCGCGTCGGCTGGCGGCTGTTATTCCGGCTGGCTTGTCTCGTCGTCATGCTGGATCACCGGTCCATCCTCACCCGGTGCGGCGTTTCGCCCGCGCGTTTCTGGTGGGATTGCGGTTTGATATTTGATGAGGTGGCGGCGAGCGTTCTGAATTACATGCCGCGGCCGATGCTCGGACGCAGGACCTTCCTGCCCCGCATTGCCGAAATCTGAATCCAGCCACGTCCTCTGTCCCGAGCCGAGTAACAGGGAAGGCGCGCGTTAAACAGGTTCCGACGCGCGATGTCCTTGCGCCTTTTTGAGGACTTCATCGTGCGGGGTCGGTTCCCATTCGTAGTCGTTGGGCTCCGAGTAATCTTTGCGCATGGGGAAATCCTTAAAACCGTCCCACATCAGAATGCGGCGCAAATCGGGATGGCTGTCGAAGACGATGCCGTAAAGATCGTAGATCTCGCGCTCCTGGAACTCGCAACCGCGCCAGACAGGCGTGAGCGATGGGACACGGACCTGATCGGTGCGGTTGGCCGTTCGAAGCCTGAGAATAACCGGCCCCTGTTTCCTCTCCATGGAGTAAAGGTGATAAACCGCTTCGAGGTAACCGGGGCGCTGCGTCTTTCTCACCTCTTCGATTTCCTTTTCCACGCCATCCACAATCTTCTTCACCTTCACCTTCTCCGTCAGCTCGGCATCGGGCCAATCAACGCCGGTGACATTCGAGCAATAATCGAGGCGCAGGTCCGGATCATCGCGAAGGAACCGGGCAACCGCAAAAGCATGGGCGTTGTCCAGGAGAAGGGAATGTTGGGCGGAAGGGCTGTCGTTCCTTACGAACTCCACCTTTGCAGGGGGAATGGCGGCTTCGATGCGGGCTTTGAGTTCGTCGGCCGAGAGGGGCATGGGGGGAGAATTAAAGGGCGTTAAAAATGTTCCGGGAGCGGGCGACTCACCCCGTGCATGGTTTTGCGAAACTCGCGCGAAACGTGATACGCCTCCAGGTCTTCGAATGTCTGGAAACCGGCTGCCCTCGTGGCTGACTCCATATGCATTTTCAACGTTTCAGAATTTCAACTTTTCAACCGTCTAACCTTTCACTTCTTTTAATCTCTTTTAACTCTCCAACCCTTCGCGCCTCACCGCGCCACTGCGGGCGGCCGCCAAACCTTTGGATTCTTGGACGGAATCAAATCGTGTTCGCCAAATTCCGGAACGAGAAACTCGCTGGGCGCTTCGGAATCCAGATGGCGCGGCCTGTTCGGTCCCGACAAGGGCTGTTCGGCGATCTTTCGCTGCAATGTCATAAAGGCGTGAATCAACGCTTCCGGCCGCGGCGGGCACCCGGGGATGTGAACGTCCACCGGAATGTAGCGGTCGATCCCCTTCAAGACATTGTAGCCTTGTTTGAACGGCCCTCCGGAAATCGCGCAGGCGCCCATGGCGATGACGTATTTAGGTTCGGGCATCTGGTTGAAAAGCCGCACCACTTGGGGAGCCATCTTCTTGGTCACGGTTCCCGCCACAATCATCAGGTCCGCCTGCCGTGGCGATGGCCGGAAGACTTCCGCGCCGAACCGCGCCAGATCGTAACGGGCCATGGTGGTGGCGATCATTTCAATCGCGCAACAAGCCAGCCCGAACTGCAAAGGCCAAATGGAGTTGCGCCGGCCCCAATTGTAGAGCTCTTGCAAGGTCACGGTAAAAATCCCCTGCTTCTGCAGCTCGCTTCTCAAGCCTTCATCCATAATGCTTTTGTATCTCCGCCGTCAGTGACCGCCCTTACTCCCATGTCAAAATGCCTTTCATCCAGGCCCAGGCCAGCCCTTCCAGCAGCAGCAAAACAAAAATGAGCATCGCCACCACGGCGCCGGCCGGCAAATTCAAAAAGGCCACCGCGAACGGCAGGAGAAACACCGTCTCGACATCGAAGATGAGAAAGATGATCCCATAAAGGTAATACTGCGATTTAAACCGGACGGCGGCATCGCCCGTCGATTCCAGGCCGCATTCGTAAGTGGCATTCTTCTGCGGGCCAGGTTTAGCGGGAGAGAATTTCTTTGCCCACAAGCGGGCCAGTCCCAGCGGCACGAGCGCGAAAAGGACCGCGATGACCGCGAAGACCGCCAGAAAAATATAAGGATCGTAATCGATGCCCATTGCCGCTTTCGTCGTGAATGGAAGAGCAGCCCAAACTCATGCTTCATCGCAGGGGAAGATCAGGTCTCCCACGCCGGCCGCCACCAGACTGGATCGACTCTAATTACTGCGCGGTTCGTGCCGGTGCAGCCCCACCGATTGCGCGATATCGTCCAACTCCCTGCTGCTGACCTCTTCCAACGATTTTCCTTTGGCAGCCAGCTTTTCGTTAATCTTAATCGCCTTCTCGGTCATGACCTCATGCGTCTCTTGAGTGCCGCCCACCAACGCGAAATTCGGGCCCTGCGTCAGACGCTTGTGTCCATCGGAGTCCAGGCCGACACCGAGCAGCAAGGCCTTTCTTTTGGTCGAACGTTTCGACATTGAATCACGGTAAGGTCTGGGCAACGGAGGGTCAAGTCTCGCCTGGATTGCGAGAGACTCCCATGCGGAGCGCGCGGCTGTCCCCAGCCGCAGCGCGAACGAACTCGAAAGGAGCCCTGGGAGATTCTCCGCGTCATCGCGCTTCCCATCCGCCGTATCCGAGGACAGGCGCGCTCCGGCTTAAGATGCGCCGCCCACACTTTCCCTTTGCCTTTGACGTTCGATTCGCAAAACTGCGGGCATGAGCAAGACAGGGCGATCCAAGAACACGAAATTCGCAGGTTATGCGCGCCTGAATCCGAAACCGATCGGCGGCAACATCTCGGCGGCGGCTCTGGTGGAAGAGACTTTTCTCGCTTATAACGCCGGGCGCCTTCGCGAGGCGGCCAAGCTGCTCACGGAAAAAATGCTGCCGAACAACGGCTTTATTGGAATGAGCCTGACCGGCGCATTGACCCCGGCCGGTCTTGGAAAGTCCTGCCTGATCCCGCTCATGAAGGCGGGTTTTGTCGATTGGATCGTTTCCACGGGGGCCAATCTTTACCACGATCTCCACTACGGCCTCGACATGAAGCTCTACGCGGGCTCGCCGTTTTTGGACGATGTCGAGCTGCATCGCGACGGCGTCATTCGCATTTACGACATTCTTTTCGATTACAACGTGCTTTTGGACACGGACGCCTTTGTGCGTGAGGCGATTCAGGGCGCCGAGTTTCAGCGCTCCATGGGGAGCGACGAATTCCATCATCTGCTGGGCAAATACGTTTTCGAGCGCGGACGCAAGTTGCGCCTGAAAGACAGCTCGCTGCTGGCCGCCGCTTATGAATACGGCATCCCCATCTTCACGAGCAGCCCGGGCGACAGTTCCATCGGGATGAACGTGGCTGCGATGGCGCTGCGGGAGTCCGGGTTGGCTTTCGACGTCAACCGGGATGTGAACCAGACTGCGGCCATCGTCTATGAAGCGAAATCGAGCGGGCGCCGCTCTTCGGTTTTTATTCTGGGGGGCGGTTCGCCCAAGAACTTCATCCTGCAAACCGAACCGCAGATCCAGGAAGTAATGGGCATTCAGGAAAAGGGGCACGATTATTTCCTCCAATGCACCGACGCCCGGCCCGACACCGGCGGCTTGAGCGGCGCCACCCCGGCAGAGGCGGTAAGCTGGGGCAAAGTGGATCCAAGTTCGCTCCCGGATTGTGTCGTGGCCTACGTCGATTCCACCGTGGCCCTGCCGCTCTTGACCGCTTACTGTTTAAGCCGCGTCAAGCCGCGCCGGCACAAACGCCTCTACGAGCGGCGCGACGAGTTGATGGAAACGATCAGGCGCAAATATTTACGGGTCGGCACTGTCGGCAAAATCACCACCAGCCGCAAGATGGCCAAGCGCGCCAGCGGCGTCGCTATCACAAAGACGCTGGACCGCGACCGGTAGTGGCGAACGGACGTCGCCTCAGTCGAGGCTTTCCGGGAATCAGCCCTTGGCCATTGCAGCCAGATCGGCTGCATTCCATTTGGGAAGCTTCTGCTTCAACTTCAATACCGGTTCAAAGAGGTCGCCGTGTTGCTTGGCGCGTTTGACAACGTCGTCCGAAGTGAAAACCAAGTTCTCCCTTTTGCCGGCTTTGGAAGCCTTTTCCAGTTCGTCCCAGTCGAGCGGCGTGGAAACAGTCGGCGTCTGTTTGGCCCGCAAGGAATAGACGCATACAGTGGTTTTATGGCGGTCGTTCTGGCTCCAGTCGATGAAGACTTTTCCCTTTCGCAGGGCCTTGGACATTTTGGAAACGACCTGTTTCGGATACTGTTGTTCAAGCGCCTCAGCCAGCGCTTTGGCCAGTGATTTCGTCTTATCGAAGTCCACAGGCGTGTTCAACGGCACATAAAGCTGCAGCCCTTTCGATCCGGTGGTTTTGGGAAACGCTTTCAATTTTAGCTCTGCCAGAATGCCGCGCAGCCAGAAGGCCACCCGGGCGCACTCGAGAATCTCCGCAGGCGGGCCGGGGTCGAGATCGAAGACCATCATGGTGGGCCGGTCCGGAGCCTGGGCCTTGGCCAGGGAGGTGTGCAGCTCCAAATCCGCGAGGTTTGCGGCCCAGACGAGTGTGGGCAAATCATTGGCCAGGCAGAACTGAATCTCCTTTTGGTTGCCTTCACTCCAAATGGCGGCTGTCTTGACCCAGTCCGGCCGGTGGGGCGGGCAGCGTTTTTCGTAAAAGAATTCCGCGTTTACGCCATTTGGATAGCGCTTGAGCGTCAGCGCCCGGTCCTTCAAATGGGGAAGCAAACAGTGCGCGATCTGGATGTAGTAATTGATGACGTCGCCCTTGGTAAAGCCCGCTTCGGGATAGAGGACTTTGTCTAGATTCGATACCTTGAGAGTTCGTCCGTTTACCTTCAGTTCCGATTCAGTTCGCATAAGGTTAGTGGTCTGGAGCAGAGAACAGGTCGGGTTGCGGGGCGCTATAGGACAATTTCCCATCCAGAACGCGGGCCGCGGAGGTATAGGGATGTTCCGCGGTCTGTCCTTCGCCCATGATGTGAAGGACCGTCCAGCCGCGCACCTTAAAGTAGTCTGCAATCAGCGCCCGATGACAGCGCCACCAGACCGCTTCGGCGCACATCATTACCGTGCGCTGGGTGACAGCCCGGTCGCGCAAGGTGTCAGCCGCCCTGGCAAACCCGGCCGTTTCCATGTAATCCGCATAACCGCGGAACGCGTCGTTCCGCCACGCCATATTTGGGGAGTCCGGCCTGGGCTTTCGGCGGCCGCCCAATTCGGGGGAATGCTCGTAGCTGATTCCGCACCGCGCCAGTTCCGGTGCGAGATTCGCCTGATTGAAATGGGGAAGGCGCCGCGACCCTGGAAACTGGCGGACATCCACGAGCAGTTCGATTTGATGCCCGCGCAAAAGATTGACGAGCTCGTCTGAGGAACGGACTGAATGTCCGATCGTCCAGAGCCGCAGCGGCGCCGCCTTCATCATCGCTATCTTAACCCCAGCCGGAGGCGACGCGAGCAGTCATTCAGTTTGAGCGTTCGCAGGCGTCAGGCGAACTGCATGCCTTCTTAGGCGGAGGCGTGGCAGGATGCAAGCTGCGGCAACCCATTTCAGAAAGCTGCAAGGTCGCAAAGTGCGCCCTCTGAGAGTGATAGTGGTCCCGCTGCCTGGCTGGCACACCCGCAGCTTAAGGGGAAGCATGTTAACTTGGGCGATCATATTCCTTGTTGTCGCATTGGTGGCGGGGGTTCTCGGGTTCACGAATGTCGCGGGAACCGCAGCGACGATCGCGAAAGTGCTGTTCGTGCTTTTCCTGATCGTGGCGATTTTGATGTTTCTGTTGTGACGGTGGGCATTGGCGCTTCTCTTGAGGCGCCGCTTGTTTCTCGGGGCGCAGGCGATTAGCTTCTCTATGGCAGGACAGGGATCGACCGGAAACGTCATTGCGGCGCTGGCCAGTTTTTTCATACCCGGCCTGGGTCAACTGCTTCAAGGACGATGGTTGACGGCCGCCATCCACTTTGTTCTGGCAGCGGCGCTGTGGCTGATTTATCTGGGATGGATCATTCACCTTTGGTCGATCCTGGATGCCGCCTTATTCAAGCCAAAGCAGACTTCTTGAAATGGCCGGGCCCGAGGCCCTGGTTCCGCTATTTCCACTTTTCCAGTTCCGCCTGCACTCGCTCCAAAGGCAGGCCCACTACGTTGCTGAACGAGCCGGAAACTTCGCGCACGATGAGTTCCCCATGTTCCTGAATGGCGTAAGCGCCCGCTTTGTCCAACGGATCGATCTTGGCGAGGTAACGCCGGATATCCTCCGGGCGAAGAGAGCGAAACGTCACAGTCGTGCTTTCCGCGAACACGCTTTGCCGATGCCCGCGCAGGTGCAACAGACAGACGCCCGTAGCCACCTCGTGACTTTTGCCCTGGAGCCTCCGAAGCACATTGAACGCATCCTCCAGATTCCTGGGTTTCCCGAGTATCTGGTGGCCCAGGCAAACGATGGTATCGGCCCCGAGCACGAGGTCGTCGGGATGCTTCTTGGCGACCGCGCGCGCTTTCCGATAGGCGTTGATCTGGCAAAGTTCGTAGGGCGAAAAGTAATCGCCCCAAATCTCCGGCACATCCGCTTCGATATCTCGAAAGTCCACGCCCAGTTGCTCCATCAACGCCAGTCGTCGAGGTGATTTTGACGCCAGAATGATCGCAGGCAGTTTCATAAGGAGAGTCCATCCATGAATGCGGCCTCAAGCCGGCACCGAATTGAGCGCATCTTGCAACCTGCGGAGCCTTGCCAAAAAGGCCGCATCGTCCAACACCGGTTCCGCATCGCCGGTTTCAAGGTCGTTGGCCAATTCGATCCAGGACTTGCAACCGGCGTATTCGGGAAGCATCGGGAGTTCGACCGCCGGTTGGAGCCGAAAAACCCGAACAGCCAGCGCAAAGATGCTTTTGCTTTTCCCCCAGTCGAACCGCTGTTCGATCACTTCATCGCGCCAGATGTGTTGTCCGCGCAATCGGCGGGCCGCCTCGATCGACTCGAGATGATGCCAATGGGCGACCTCGGCGAAAAAAGCGATGCGCACCTGATCCGCCGGCGGCCAGGAGGGGGCTATCTGATCAAAACGCGCCTGGGCGGACGGCACCACAGACTCGCGCTGTTGATGAAAGAGCGTGGGAAAGAGAAGGAAATTCTGGTGTTCGACCTGGAAACCGGCGCGCCCTTCCCGGATGCCGCCTTTGCGCAGAATAAGGATTTGTTCGCCGCGTCCCAACGCGTCCACCACGATGGCCCATTCTTTGAATGCGACCCGCACCAGGAGAGCATAGCACGCGGGGCCGGAGCGTCGAGGGGAAGGTTGAAGACGTTTAAGGTTAAAAAGTTAAAAGGGCTAAAAAAATTACGAGGGCGCAGACTTTAAAAGGTTGGAAAAAGTTTTGTAAGTTGACCGATTTGTTGCGTATTAGTCTGGAGAACGTCATTAATCAACCCAAAGCCGACCGGCAAAGATTATAGAGGTCGGTTAGAGAGAGGAAAAGTGCTTATGGACCGGGCGCTTCAAGCTGGACACTTCGAATTCCGTTACCGGATTTCGGCGGATACGGCCCAAAAGGTGCGGGACTTTGTCTCCGAGTATCTGGTGCTGGACCCAAACAGCGTGGGCCGGCCCGATTTCTCCTACTCGGTGCACAGTTACCACCTGGACTCCGATGACTGGAAACTTTACTGGAAGACCGCGGATGGGGATCCGACCGCATTTCACCTGCGTCTGCGGTTCTACAACGACAAGCCCCAGGGACCCGTCTATCTGGAAACCAAACGATGGGCGAAGAATTCCGTTCAGAAGCATTCAAGCACGGTGAAGGCGGAAAGTCTTGGGGATCTGCTGGCCGGGTGCCCTTTTACCGAATCCTGTTTGGTGGGACGCGACCCCGAAGCGATGGTGAATCTCCGGCGTTTCCAGGAGTTGATGCTGCAAGCACGTGCACGTCCGCGGGTTCACATCGCTTATCGACGGGAGGCCTGGATCAATCCCGACGATCAGCGCATTCGAGTCACTTTCGATCGCTCGACGCGCTGCGCCCTGATAAAGCATTTTGACCTCTCGGCAGACGTGCTCGAGAGCGCCGTCCTTTACGGCAGCGCCGTCGTCCTGGAACTGAAATTCTCCGAGCGCTTTCCCAAGTGGTTTGAAGAGATGGTGAATTCCTTCCGCTTCAGCCCGGGGCCCACGGCGAAATTCGTGGACAGCGTCAAAATGATGCTTGGCGATGGGATGCAGGGAGGGGACACCACTTACTTTTAAGGTCGCCAGTCGGAACCGAGGGATTGTGATTTGAACTTCCAGGGTGGGCCCTCAGCAATTCTCATTCTAATCCGGAGCGCGGTCTTTGGGGAAACGAGTACGCACC
>CAZCUL010000694.1:0-8875 GCA_964501475.1 uncultured Verrucomicrobiota bacterium
CACTCCTTGACGAGTTGGAAAGCGACGAATAACACCGCGAGCACTCCAATGACGAGATTCAATTGGCGCGCCGAGAAGCGATCGATCAGTTGCACACCGATGACCACTCCAACGATGACGCCGGGCAAGAGATATTTGAGATTTGCTGCGTTCCATTTCCGCCAGTAGTGATAGACCGAGAAGGCGTCTCCGGCGCAAAGAAGCGGCAAGAGCACTCCAATGGCAAAGGTGGGCGGCTTGCCTTCGGCGCTGAAAGCCAGCACGCAGAGCGGCGTCGTCAACATACCCAACCCCCCTCCAAAGCCCGCTTTCGACAAGCCAATGAACGAAACACCCACCGCCGCCAACAAAATGGAGCTCAGATCGGACATGTGACCAGACGGTAAAAGGCGCCGGGCAGAAAACAATTGTGGAGTTCCGGTTCGAGGAGCGTCGCCGCGCGCATCATGTCGCCGGCGACAAGGTCGTTGGGACTGGAATCACCTTCAACCAGTTGGCGAAACGTCCTCGGGAGAGCGAATTCCACATCGTCCGGCATCGTTATTGGCGCACCAGGTCTGGAACGCATCGAAGCCGCAACCAAAGGAGCGCGGCGCCCGGGCGCGGCAGCGCGCCGCGAAGCACGGCTGACGCCGGACTCCCAGCGCCTTTCGCATTCGAACGCGGCTGACCTCAGCCGCAGTGCTCGCTGTCACGTTCGACCTGTCCGGCCCGTTTCAACATTTCAATTGTTGTAATTGTTGGCAATCGAGGGCATTCGGCTATAGTGCTTCGCTGAAGTCCCCCCGGCTTCCGCACGTCCATGAAAGCATCGCTGCAGCTACTTTGTTTCGTCCTGTTATCGTGGTCTGTCCGGCTTGGCGTCGCGGAAGAACGAGCGGACAGAAGCGCCATCGCTGCCGAAGCCTTCCTCCGCCTGCCCGCCGGCCAGGTGGAGCAAAGTCCAAAGCTTAAAGAGGCTCTCGAGAAAGTGCTCGAAGGGACTCGCGGCACCCCAAAGTTTGTCGAACTGGTCAAGCACTTCCAGTTGACGAACCAGACGGCCAGGCTGCTTGAAATGGCCGCCGAATCCACCGATGAACAGAGCCGCGCGGACGCCGTCCGCCTGGTTTTGGAGTCGGGAAACAGTGCAGCCGCGGCGGCAGCGCTCGAAGAACAAACCGGAAAAAAGCTTGAACAATTGATCGGAGCGATCGGGAACAGCGGCCACCGGGAGGCGATCGGCTTGTTGATTCCGCTGATCAGCAAGGAAAGGAAGGATGTGGCATTGCGCAAAGAGGCGTTGCGCCTGCTCGCTCGCGGCTCAGACGGAGCCGAGGCCATTTTAAAGCTCGCGGCGGAGGAACGGTTGCCAGCCGACCTGAAGCTGACCGCCGCTTCAGAGTTGAATCGGGCGCCGTGGCCCGCGCTCCAACAGCGGGCGGCCCGGTTGTTGCCATTGCCCGAAGGGCAGAATGCGCAGCCGCTTCCGCCAATCGGCGATTTGGTGGCGCGGAAAGGGGACCCGGCCAAGGGCCGGAAGATATTCTTCAGTCCCGAGGCAGGATGCGCTACCTGCCATCGCGTGAAGGAGCGCGGGATTGATTTCGGGCCGGACCTTTCGCAAATCGGCACCAAGCTGGGCCGGGACGCGCTCTACGAAGCGATCCTCGACCCAAGCGCGGGGATTTCTTTCGGCTACGAAGCGTGGCAAGTGGAACTCAAATCGGGCGACGAAGCTTATGGCCTGTTGGTCAGCGAAACGCCCGATGAGATCGCGATCAAGGATCAGCGCGGCATCGTGACCCGCTATCCGAAGAAGGCCATCGAGGACCGCCGACAGATGCAACTCTCCATCATGCCCGGCGGGCTTCAGCAAATCATGTCGGTCGAGGACCTGGTGGACCTGGTCGAGTATCTCGCCTCGCTCCAGGCGCCCGCCGCCGCGCCGCAATTCTAGATGCGGCCCGAGTTTTCATAATCATCGTGTCTGTATGCGCCGCGCCGCACAGCGGGGTCATAAGGAGAATGGCAGGGCGGACGTGAGTTCTTGTATGAAATGCAGATTAGCCCGACTTTCTCAACTGGAGGGGCGATGAGGCGTAAGTGGTTGTAAGACGGGGGACGATTCCAAAAGGTCTCCACTACATGGGGCCGCCTGTTCATCCGTGGTTGAAAGTTGAGGCGAGATAGGCTGGAAGCGCTTTCCTACTTCATCCAATCGGCGAGCGCGAGCTTGTCGGTGCGGCCGGCCTGGCCGTTTTCCAAGAGCAGAGTGTTCGGGAAAGTCATTGCTTAACGAGCGGGTGAGTCCTTTACTCGTCCGACAAATGAAAATCGCGGTCGCCTCGGACCATGCCGGCTTTGCCTACAAGGAAAAAATCAAAGCCTTCCTCGCGAAGTCGGGACATGCAGTCCATGACTTCGGCACGACGAGCGAAGCGCCCGTGGATTATCCGCTGTTCATCCGGCCGGCGGCGGAAGCGGTCGCCCGGGGCGAGTTCGAACGGGGGATCGTTGTGGGCGGTTCGGGAAACGGCGAAGCCATCGTGGCCAATAAAGTCCCGGGCATCCGCTGCGCGTTGTGCTGGAGCGACCAGACGGCGAAATGGTCACGCCAACACAACGACGCCAACATGCTCGCTCTCGGGCAGCGGACGATTGACGAGGCGACGGCCCTGCACCTTGTTGAGGTCTGGTTTGCGACGCCCTTCGAGGGCGGCCGTCATTTGCAGCGGGTCCAGCAAATTGAGTAGCGCCAGGCATCGATCTCTGCCTGATGGACAAATCAATTCAGTGACGTGCTTCCACCTTCCTTCCTGGTGCGACCGGCAGGCGGGACGCGCTCTCCTCTTTACCACTCGAAGTTCAGAGCGAGGGTGAAGGTGCGGCCCCGGCGGAAGGAGCGGTAGATGAACTCTTCGCCCTCGAACTCGATCGTTTTCTTGTAAACGGGATCGAGGAGATTTTTGGCGGCGAACTTGAGCGTAATGTGATCGGTCAGCCTCTGGGAGAACGTGAAGTCAATCGTATGGACCGGCTGCTCGAAGATGTTCGGTGAAATGGCCGACACTTCGCTGATGCGTTCGCCAAAGATGTTGTAGAAGAGACTGGCGGTGGTGCCCAGTTTCGGATGCGAATAAGTGATATCCGCGTTAATGACATACGGCGATTGGCCTTGCAACGGCCGCTCTTCGATCCCGCGGATGGCCTTGTCGTATTCGAAATCGGAGGCGTCTGTTTCCGACTCGATCCAACTGAAATTGGCGCCAACGTTGAAGTGTTCGAACAGCGGATCGATCAGGTCGAGCTGCGTGCGCGCCTCAAACTCTAAGCCGTAGATGATGGCTTCCTTGCGGTTTTCATAGCGGACCTGCCCGTTGCGCGTAATGATCGTTTTTTCAATCGGCGCCTCGAGCGTCTTGTAAAATGCGCTTACGGCCAGGACCTCCCCGGGCCGTCGAAACCACTCCCAGCGCGCGTCGAAGTTGTCGATCAGGGTTTGCTGCAAGTCCGGGTTGCCCACGATGATCTCCTCGTTGACGAAGTCGAAGTAGGGGGGGCCGATTTCGCGAAAGGTAGGCCGGGCCAGGGTTTTGCCGTAGCCCAGGCGGAGGTTCATATCGGTGGTGACTTCGTAAACGAGGCCGGCGGCAGGCAGCAGGTTTTTTTCGGAAATGCTGACGTTGCGCGCATCGATACCGGCTGCCTCGATGGCCAATTCTGAAATTTCATATCGCGCACCGCCAATGAGCGTCAGCTTGCTGAAGAGCGGCAGCTCCGCCATGGCGTAGGCGGCGTTCACATCCAGGGTGCCTTCGTACTCGGTGAACGGCCGCTCAAAAACGTAGGCGTTGAACTGATACGCGCCAAAGACCGTCGGCTGAAACGTGAGGAATTCGTCTTCCGCCAAGACGGATGGATCGCCGGTCTGGACGAAATGCTGGAAACGCGGCTGGGAAGTGCTCGAATAAGCGAAGCGCCGGTCCATGTAATCACGGCGTGTGGCCGACTGATACACGCCCAGCTTGACTTTGCCCTCGTCGCCGGTCCATTGCTGGAAAGGCACGGTCTGATCCAGTTTCAGGTTCAGGTTGTTCTCGCTGATCTCGCGAAAGTAGCGCGTCGGTTCGAGCAGCGCCGAGAGAGGGAGGTCGGGCCGGCCGCTGGGGTCCACGATGAACTCAAAGATGCGGTAATCGGGTTCGTTCTGGCTGGTCGTGGAAAAGGCCGCCGTCCAGTCCGTTTTCATGTCCAGCGCATCCGGAAACCGATGGGTGCCGAGAAGCTGGTAGGATTGCAATTCACGCTCGGTGTAGTGAAGGACGCGCCGGTCGAAGCGGTCATCCGGCCGATCGTCGTTAAAGCCGCTCCGGATCAGTGCTTCGTCTTCACTGTTCCGATTGTAGAGAAAATTGAAGGCAATCTCGTGGTTCTCGTGCAGTTGGTAAGCGAGATTGACAATGCTCCCCCAGGAAACTTCCTCCACCCCGCGCATTTCAGTCTGTTCCTTGAGCGGCTTGAGAGTGAGATTTCCCACCGCCTGGTAACGTCCAAAAAAGCCGTCGTCGTAAAAGCGGAACTTGCGGTCGTAATTCACACCCACCAAAAAGCCGAATGGCCTCCCGAAGAGTTCGAACCGGTTCCCAAGCGCGGCGGAGAAGCTGAGGTCCGGCGGCGGCGCATCCGTATGCGGCGCCATCTGGTCGTCGAAGGCCTGCCCCAGCTCAAGCAGCTCGTTCGCGGCCGCGGTTCGACTCGCCGTCGTTCGCCCGCCTCCGGAACGCGTCTCCGAGACGAGTTGTTCCGCCCTGCCCTGGCTCAGTTCGCTCCATTCACCTGGGACCTCGCGCGTCCCATCGTCGAATCCCGCCCAATCGGTCGAGCCGCCATTGTAAGTTAAAAAGTCCTCGTTATAGGTGGCCAGACTGTTCCAGCCAAAACCGATGCTGACATCGAAAAAGAATTTTTCGGGGAATTTCCTGGTGACGATGTTCACCGCGCCGCCGCTGAAACTGCCGGGCATGTCCGGGGTAAAAGTCTTGCTGGTCTCGATCCGTTCGATGGAATCGGAGGGGAAAATATCCAATTGCACAGCCTTTTTGTCGGGATCGGCGCTGGGCACTTCGGCGCCGTTCAACAAGGTGATGCCGTATCGCTCGCCCAGGCCGCGCACGAAAACGTATTTGCTGTCCACCACCGTCACGCCCGTGACCTTGGTCATGATTTCCGCGGCGTCGCCGGCGCCGGCGCGGCCGAAGAATTCCGAACCGATCGAGTCCTTGATATTGATGGACTCCTTCCGGCCCTCAAGCAGGTCGGCCATCTGCTGGCCCAATTGCGCCGCCGTCACCACGTATTCCTCCATTTCGTAGAATTCGGGGCGGAGATGGTTGTCCACCCTGGTCACCTGTCCGGGGGCGACACGCAGCTCGGAAACAACCGAGCGCGCGAAGCCGCTTTTGGAGAAGACGACGATGTGTTCGCCGGCGGGAATGTTGTCCAACCGGTACTGCCCTCCCGCGTCGGTGGTGGTCGCCAGGGTGGTCCCCCGCACGGTGACGATGACGCCGGGCAACGGCTGGCGGTGCCAGGTATCGATGACCAGTCCGGCAATGCCCCCGGCGGCGGAGCTGTCCTGGCCTTCCAGGCGCGCGCAGGGACAAGCCAAGCAGAGCCCCAGGATGCTCCACAGGCCAACGCATCTGAGAGCCGGTGTCATGATCGAGGAAAACTTCGGTTGCCGGACTGGAAAAGATTCGCGAGACAACTCACTGCCGTCCGGCCCGCAATGCCGCTTCTTCGACCTTCTCGAGGAAGCGGGCGACGTTTTCGCGCGGATGGGCGCGCTGTGCTTTGCGCAACAGGTCCACGGCTCCGGCGTAGTTCTGGTATTTCACGAGCAACTGCGCGTGCTTCACCCAGGCTTCGGTTTCGAACTCGGGAATCTTGGCCGCCAGGATATAGCGGTTCTCCGCCTTTTCGCGTTCGTCCACGCCGGCGTAATAATCGCCGGCCAGCAAAAGGGCTTCGCCGTCCATCGGATTCTCGCGAGTGATTTCTTCCAGGACCTGAATGGCGTTGGTGCCGTTGCCGGTGGCCATGGCTACTTTCGATTCCAACTTGAGCAGCTTCATCTTTTCGGGGCCGGCCAGGTTGTTGCCGCTGAGCTGGTGAATCCTTTTGAAGAGCACTTGCGCTTCGTCCCAGGCACCGCGGCCGGCTAGAATGTCAGCGGCGCGCAAGGCCCGAGACAAATCCGCAGGTCCTTCCTTTTCGATGGCTTCGAGATAAGCCGGCAGGGCCATTTCCCTGGAATCCTGCGTCATATAAATGTCCCCAAGCAGCATGAGATTCTTCACGTCCGCCTTGCCCATTTTGCGGAGGATTTCCAGGTTGACCGCCGCCTCATCGAGCTCGTCGAGCTGGAGATAGATGCCAGACTGCAGCACCCAAAGATTTTCCTTGTCCGGATGGTGTTGCAGCAGCTCATTGATCAACTGAAGAGCCGGCTTGAAATTCTCCGTTGCGCTCAGGCACTGGATGAGACCCAGTTTCCAATCGATGTTGTCCGGCGCGAAAAGCATGGCGTGTTTATAGGCCGCTTCCGCTGAGTAATAGCGCTCCAGCCGGAGATAGCAGCCTCCCAAAAGGCCGTAGGTGTAACTGTCCGCGCCGCCCAGTTCGAGCGTTTTGGTCAGATGCGGAATCGCCTCTTCAAATCGCTGGGAGCGGACCAGCGTGTAGCCCAGATTCTTGTGCGCCCGGCGGAAGCTTGGAAATTTGGCCACCGCCGCTTCGAGATGCCTGACGGCGTTGGTGAGAAGGTCGTGTTGGAAATAAACCGTGCCCAAAACGAAATCGAAGGACGCGCTGGAATCGGGCTTGATGTAATTCTCCAGTTCCTGCGCTGCCTTCATTGGGTCTTCAGCCATCAGGGGGACAAGCTTTTCCTTGTAGAACGCCGTTTCCTCGGTGTTCATGGAAGGCTCGACAGGCGCGGCCATGCCGTAACTGCCCATGACCTGTTTGACAAACTGGGGATCGTTCCAAAATTCGGCGAGCGGGTTTTTGTTCGTATCGACCACGAACAATTGTTCCGCGATCTGTTTTTGCTTTTTCGATTTGGCCTCGACGCTGGAGGGATGGCCAAGGCCAAAGAGGAGCGCTGCCAGCATGGCGGCTTGAGCCAGCCTCTCTGTGAATCGTGGCCGCCAGCCGCGATCTTTGCCGAGCGGGACGTTCAAGCGGCTTCCCCATGAAAACCTGGAGCGTTCTGAGACCGGAGCGGGCGCGTCAGAAGGGCTCGAAGCGAAGCCGCGTAAACGCCGGCGTCCTGGCGTGGGTCTGTGGCGCCGCGGGATGTGCAGTTTGTTTGGCATGTCGTTTTTTTGTTCAGGTTGACATTCGAAATCGCATGGGCAGGCGCATGAACGTTTTCACCGGCTCTCCCTCGCGCATGCCCGGTTTGAACCGCCACTTCTTCACCGCTTCCAACGCGGGCTGCTCGAACTCCGGGCGGCTTGCGCTGTCCACTCGCGGGTCCTCCACCTGCCCCTGCTCGTTCAGCAGAAAGACGATGACCACCAACCCCTCGATGCCGCCGCTGCTCATGTCTCGCGGATACCGTGGCGGCACGGAAGCCAGCAGCACCGGTTGCTTCTCCAGTTCGGACATGTCGAAGGCCATGTTCTTGAGCGCGTCGGCCGAGTCGGCGAACTGCGAGCCGGCCAGAGAGGCCAAGGCGCCGCCGCCGCCCAAAGCAACGTCGAGTTCGAAATTCAATGCCAGCGGCTTGGGCGCGTCGCTCAGCCTGGGCGGCGGTTCTTCCTGCTTCTCTTCCGGGGGCGGTTCATTAGGCGGTGGCTCCTCGATGGTCGGCTGCTGCATCACCGTGCTGTCCACCTTTGTCAATTCGCGCTGCCGCTGCACGTGGCTGGAAACCATCTGCGTCAACGGCAAGACCAGGAACACGAGCAGGGTCGTGAACACCGCCAGCAAGAGAACGCTATACCAGCGTCCGCCAGAGGTCGGTGGTGTATAAACTTTGCGCATGCAAATGCTGGTTAAAGTCCGGCAAAGCGGGAGGCCAGGAATCGTGAATAGCCTAAAAATGGATAGCCTGGCTGCCTGTCGGCTCTTCCAAACGCCCCACCTTCGTTTTCGAGCTTCGCAGGGGCCGACCCCGCGCCCGCTTCGACTCCGGACAAGGAAGGCAACTCCTCGCGCCGGCTGCTACAGCTCTGGAACGCGCAGCGGGAGGTATTGATTCGAGGAAATCTGGAGGACAGGAATCGGATTGTCCGTCCGCGGACCGAACACACCCTCATCCGCCTCCTTGCTCCGCCGCGAGGCTGACATTATTGGCGCCGCCCAGTTTTGATTCATCGATCACTCGCACCACCAGTCCCGCGCTAGCCGCCTTGTCCACCTGAATGATGACCGGCATTTTCTCCTGCTGGGTCAGCCTGCGGACCAGAGGCCGGACTCCGTTGAGCCCGATTTCGCGCCCGCCGTAAACCACCTGGCCTTTGGCGGTGACCGCCAAAAGAATGCTGTTCTTTTCCAGGTTCACAGCGGAAGCAGCCTGCGGCTTGTCCACCGCCATGCCGGTTTCCTCCACGAACACGGTGGTGACAATGAAAAAGATCAGGAGGATGAAGACCATGTCGATCAACGGCGAGACATTGATCTCCGAGATCTCCTCCGATTCGGTTAGAGTCTTGCGATATTTCATGCGGGAACCGGTATGTGGGCAGGCTGCGGTGGCTGCGGGACCGGCCTGCGATCTTCGGGCTTGCGCACGAACACCGTCTGGAACTCCTCGTCGTGCTCGCCGTAAGCCCTTTTGTAGTACTGGATGGTGTAACTCTCCAGCCGCGCCAGGAAGGCTTCG
>CAZCUL010000695.1:0-5737 GCA_964501475.1 uncultured Verrucomicrobiota bacterium
AAAAATCCTGCTCAAGATCGCCGGTGCGGAGCTGGATGTGGTCACAGACGCCCTTTGTCCCGCGCCGGGGCTGGGCGATGGCTCGATTAATCTGGCCAAAACCCATGCCAAGGCTTCCGCCGACAAATACGCCATGCCGAACCAATACGAGAACACGAAGAACGTGGAGGCGCATTTTCGCACCACCGGCCCTGAAATCTGGAAGCAAACCCAGGGGAAAATCACTCACCTCTTCGTTTCCCTTGGGACCTGCGGCACGGTCAGCGGCACCAGCAAATTCCTGCGCGGCAAAAACCCGAACGTTAAAGTCATCGCCGTGCAGCCCACCGAAGGCCACGACGTGCCCGGCCTGCGCAATGTCAGCCAGCTCGGCGTTTCCCAGCTCTTCGATTCTTCGCTGGTCGATGACATCGTCGAAGTCGATTTTCGCATCGCCTACACCCGCGCTCTTGAGCTTTCCCAGACCGAGGGTCTTCTGGCAGGCCCCAGTTCCGGCCTGATTTACGAGGGCGCGAGAGATATTATTCTGCGTGACAAAGCCGGCTTCGGCGTGATGATTTTTCCCGACAACATCTTTAAATACACCTCGAACATGATAAAACACATTCCGGACCTGGCGGCAGGCACCCAGGCCTGAAAGAAAGGAACGACTATGGCAAGCTATGCTCATCCCGAAGTGTTGGTGGATACAGACTGGGTCAAGGCGAACCTCGGCAAGCCAGGGATCAAACTCGTCGAAATCGACGTCGATACCAAAGCTTACGACGCCGGCCATATTCCCGGAGCTGTCGGCTTCAACTGGCAAACCCAGCTTCAGGACCAGCTCCGCCGCGACATCATCAGCCAGGAAGCCTTCGCGAAACTGGTCGGCGGGGCCGGTATTCCGCCCAATGACACCGTGATCGTTTATGGCGACAACAACAATTGGTTCGCCGCCTACGGTTTCTGGCTTTTCAAAATCTACGGTCATAAGGACGTTCGCCTCATGAACGGCGGCCGCGTGAAATGGCTCAACGAACCGGACAAGCCGCTCACTACCGAAGTGCCCAAAACCACCCCTGTCGAATACAAGGTGAACGGAGTGAATAGCGAGCTTCGCGCCTTTGTCCCCCAGGTGATGGACGCTTCCAAAGGCGGCAAGTGGAACCTGGTCGATGTCCGCAGCCCCGATGAGTTTACCGGCAAGGTCATTGCCCCTCCCGGCATGACCGAAACGGCCCAGCGCGGCGGCCATATTCCCGGCGCCAAAAGCATTCCCTGGAGCACTGCGGTCAACCAGGATGGCACCTTCAAAAGCCCGGACGACCTGGGCAAAATCTACCTCCAGGAAAAGGGGGTCGATCCGAACAAAGACACCATCGCTTATTGCCGGATCGGCGAGCGTTCCAGCCACACCTGGTTTGTTTTGAAATACCTGCTCGGCCTGAACAACGTGAAGAATTACGACGGAAGCTGGACCGAATACGGCAACCTCGTGGCCGTCCCCATAGAAAAGTAGGATCGGTCCATTCTCAGTAGTCAAGTGCCGGCCGCAGGAGCCGGCAGGAGGCTGTGATCTTTGTTTGCGGTTCGTCGTTCCTGGTTCGGTCTATCGCAACTTCAAACCACAAACGTACCTGACGGCCAATAAACCGCCGATTCTATCAACCCCTTTCGCCCCACAACCTTCATTGAATCCCGCCGCCTGAACCGGCATCTCGGCGCGGAGGTCCTTCTCGCCAGCGAAACGTTTCAGCACACCGGCAGTTTCAAATTCCGTGCCGCTCATAACGTTGCCGCAAACATCTCCCATCCCCGCGTCATCGCTGCATCATCGGGCAACTTCGGCCAGGCGCTGGCCCACGCCTGCCAGCTTTTTAACAAGGCCTGCCTCGTCGTCATGCCCGGCACTTCTGCCAAGGTAAAAATCAACGCCGTCCGCGATTACGGCGGCGAAGTGGACTTGATTGATCTCACCCGCATCAGCCGTCAGGCCCGGGTGCAGGAACTGGCCCTGCGCGACCCGGATGCCTACGTCGCCAGCGCCTACGACGACCCGCTGGTCATCGAAGGAAATGCCAGTCTCGGAGCGGAACTGGCAGGTTGGAATCAGTCGCTCGACTACATCCTGGCGCCCATTGGCGGCGGCGGACTGGCGGCCGGCCTGATTCAAGGTCTTCGGTCGGCAGGGAAAGCCACCCCCATCCTGGCCGTCGAGCCGCTACTCGCCAATGACGCCGCCCGATCCTTTCAAGCCGGCCGCATTATCGCCAATCAGACGGAACCTGCGACCATCGCCGATGGTGTGCGCACTCTGAGCGTGGGCAAACATAACTGGCCGATTCTTCGCGACGGTTTGGCTGGCGTCATCGAGGTCTCCGAAGATCACATTTGCGATGCGGTCCGACTGCTCTTTCATCTATCGAATTTGAAAGCTGAACCGACCGGCGCTCTGAGCATGGCCGCGCTTCTCGCGCGCCCGGAAGCCTTTCGCAACCGCGCAGTGTGCTGTCTGATCAGCGGCGGGAATGTCGATCCGGCCCTCTTTCGGCAATTACTGGAGTCTTGAACGGGGGGCGCATTTCAATGTAAAGCGAGTTCCATCGAACGGGTCAGCCCGCGAAGCGCTCCAATCCACAGATAGCCATCGCGGATTTGGAGCAACCCGCCTGAAGCAGAGCGACAAAAAGCACCTGCCTGATTCTCATGGCGCGGCCGTAGGATTACATGGATCGCCGGACGAACGCAGGTGATAGCCCAGATAGCCCATGGTAGCCAGACGGCTGCGCGACTGGGTTTTCGGTTCGATGACATCATCTTGCATCCTGGACCGACCGTACGACCTTTTGCATCACCTGATGCAAAAGGTCGTACCTGGTGCGACGCTTCGCTTCGCACCAACCCGAAGGGTTGCCAGAGGGTAGCCGGAGGTCGAAGCAACGCGGAGACCTCCGGAAAGGGTTGGTAAAGAAGCAGCACCCCAATGGCACCAATGGGGTGCCAAAGAAGCTTCCGGCAAAGCCTGCGGAGGAAATAGGCACTGCGGCGACGCAACCTCATGTCGGAGAGAAAACTCGGGCGCCCGCTTTTGGCGCATCCTCACCGCTTTACGGTGCTCGGCACTGACAGAAAATGTCCAAACTCCAGCGTACGATCTTTTGCATCACCTGATGCAAAAGGTCGTACCCATTTTTGGGGCGCGAGAACTCAGGACATTGCTGATGCGGTGGCATCATCTTTTGTCCAAACTTAGCCGAAGATCGGCGGGATGGTTCGCTCTGGATCGGGATCCGCAAAGGGTTGGTTCGACGTCGAAAGACTCCATTGCAGGCAGAGCCGCTGCGGATCACAGACCCGCGGTCCGGGATAACCGGCTCATGATGGTCCAAGAGTGCAAGTTCCCGACTCGCGGTTCATGGACCGGGTGAACCCGAAAGAGAGTCGCTCCTCTCCAGCCCTTCGGGCGCCCTCTCCTCCGCTCGGTGCGGAAGAGAGGTAGGAGCCAGTTGTGAACGAAAACTGGTGGCAGTGTCAGAAGAAGGTGCGCCCCTTGAATGGGAAGCGCTAAGATTCTCTTTGCAGGCGGTTTTGGGGCGGGCTAGTTTTGGCTCAGCTTGTCCGGTGGTGTAACGGTAGCACAAAGCCCTTTGGAGGCTTTTGTCTTGGTTCGAATCCAAGCCGGACAGCCACTCTTTCCCTTCCTCGAATCGATCCGAGCCGGCGTCTTCAAATGCAGTGGCGCCATTGGGAATAAGGAGGATCAGGTAATCAGGGGCGTTTCGAGTTGCCATTTGCGCGCCGCGCCCGGCACGATTCGCGCATGAAGGCCCAGGGCATTCTTCTCCTGTCTTCCTTTCCACTCGCCGCATTCGCCGGAGTGGAACTAAGCGGGCGCCTGGCAGTCCCGTGGACAGAACCACCGGTGATGTTGGCTGCGGTGAGGGTGTTTGGATTTCCGGCGGGGTCGAAGACCGGGAGCGCCTTCCGCACGTGGGAAATGGCCCCGCGCGGCTGGTGGAAACTCGACGGCAAGCCGGGCGACTGGTCTGTGTTATTCACCGGGCCGGCGCATTTTATGAGGCCGGTCCTTCTGCATTCAACCATGGCCGATGGCGACAGGAAGACCAACCTCAACGCGAAAGCGCATTTTGATTATGCGTGCTTCAGTGAGGGTGCGTGGGACACCAAAGCGGCCGCTGGTTACTGGCAGCCGTTCACCGCCCAAAGCGCATCGGTTACGCATGTGGGATTCAAGCTGGCCACGGACGGAGTGGACGGTGCAGGGCCGGAAGCTCAAACCGTGGTCCTCTCGATTCATCGCTGTAACGACGGCGCGCCCGAATCGTGGGCTCAGGTGGGCCCGGTTATGACGGTTCCGGGCGTCGATTGCGGCGGGGCGAAAGGCTACTACTACCCCGCCGGCTGGCATTCGGGCGAAGTGCCGCTGGAGAAAGGCGCCCGTTATGCAGTGCGATTGCGCCTGGAGAAACCCGACGGCGTGTTGCAGGCGTTCTGGGAAGAAGCCGCGGCTGAAGCCGCCTGTCTGAGAGCGGCGCCAGACGGTGCCGTGACCCCGACAAAGCACCGGCTGTGGATGACGATCTCCGGCGATGGCGATGGTCTGCTCATCCCCTGCAATAAGCGGGTGCATCGGGAGTTTGGCCGGTTCGCCGGCTACACGACCAGTTGGGCGCAGACGTGGCGGGCGCAAGGCAACTCACTTTGCGGCCTGATGCTGTATGCGGCCACCTCCGGCACACAGCCGCGCATGGAGGAGCAGCGGATTGCGGTGCGCATTCACCGCGGCGGGCCGGATGGGCCGGTCATTTCTCCCGAAAAGATAGCTGCCGCCAACGCCAACTACACTGGCGATGCGTCATGGGGTGTGCTGGGGGTTGTTTATACCCCGGGAGAGGTGAAACTGACTCCCGGCGAAGTTTACGCAGCCGAGTTCACGACCCTCGAAACGCCGGAAAGTATTGGCGATTTCCTGAACTTCAAAAGCCAGTTCAACGACCGCAAACCCGGTTTCAATCCGTATCTGAGGCACCCGGCAGATTCATTTGAAGCCGGCGAAGCATGGAAGCTGAGCCAGGAAAGGATCAGCGGCGACCTCGACATGCAGGTGGTCGAGTATGCGGCGCCCACGCCGCCAGCACGGTGAGCTGGCGCCGCGCGCAGAGACGTAGCGCAGGCTGCCGGGCCGGCCGCTTCGCAGGTTGGCCCAACCTGCGCGTGAGGTTTGGACATCCTGGCGCCGAGCCGGACCCTGTTTTGGTCCGTTTGCCGGAACTTTATCCGATCCAGGTCGGCCTTCCCCACTCAGAAGCTGTTTAGGATGGCAATCATTCGGCCCAAGAACTCTCTTCCCGCGCACGCGCTCAGAGCCGGCGCCTTGGCACAAGCCTGGAGCTTGTGAAAGGTAAGCATTTCGTCGCTGATTGACGAACAACGCGACAAAGTTCTGACTTCGACGACTTCAAGCAGGACGGCCTGCTCGCCGCGTGCGAAGCGGGCGCGCTCAAGCGCGTCGGAGAGGAAGCGAAGTAATTTAGAGCCCGGCAAAGCCCGGCACAGAAGGCTTTAACCCTGCGCCGTTCTCCGGTATCTCTTGGCTTATGCAAGCTTCACCCACTCAAGCACGACGCTGTTCGCCCATCCTCCGCTTCCGGTTTGCTCTGTCAGCGATTGTTCTGGCGCTTGGTCTGAATGCCTCCGCCGCCGATGCCAGGAGGCCAAACTTCATTTTCATCCTTTC
>CAZCUL010000696.1:0-6112 GCA_964501475.1 uncultured Verrucomicrobiota bacterium
TGGGAGGCGGCGCCAGCAAGGACCAGGTGGCGGCGGCTTTCAAGATCATCTTGAGCGATCCGCATGTGAAGGGAATTCTGGTGAACATCTTCGGAGGCATCATGGACTGCAACGTCATCGCTACCGGCATTGTGGCGGCGGTGAAGGAGACGCACCTGTCGCTGCCGTTGGTGGTGAGGCTGGAAGGAAACAACGTAGCTGCCGGAAAGAAGACTCTGGCGGAAAGCGGGTTGACCATCATCACTGCCGATTCCATGGCCGACGCGGCGCAGAAGGTGGTGAAAGCCGTTGAGGCGGCTGACGCTCCCTGAAGCTTGTTTGCAAACCGATTTCGAGTGAACATTTGAAGGCGACCAACGACCAGCAAGACGCAACCTGATTTCCATGGCCATTTTCGTTCAATCCGATACCAAAGTTCTTATTCAGGGCATCACCGGCAGTTTTGGCGGGCGGCATGCGCAACTGAGCCTCGACTACGGCACGCAGGTTGTTGCCGGCGTTACGCCCGGCAAGAGCGGTCAGACCTTCGAGCATAGCGGCCGGAAAGTCCCCATTTTCGACACCGTCGCGGAAGCGGCGCGCCAGACAGGGGCGGGCGCTTCGGCAATCTTTGTGCCTCCGCCGTTTGCGGCCGACGCGATTCTCGAAGCGGTGGATGCGGGGCTGGCCCTGGTAGTCTGTATTACCGAAGGCATCCCGGTGAAGGACATGGTGAAAGTGAAGCGCGCCATGGAAGGCGGAAAAACACGGCTGATCGGCCCGAATTGCCCGGGCGTGGTCACTCCCGGCGAAGGAAAGGGTTCCCAGGGAGGTTGTCGTATTGGGATTGCGCCGGGATACATCCACAAGCGAGGCCATGTTGGGGTTGTTTCCCGAAGCGGCACCCTCACCTATGAGGCGGTCTGGCAATTGACCTGCCGCGGTGTTGGCCAGAGCACCTGTGTCGGCATCGGCGGCGATCCGGTCCACGGCACATCACACCTCGATGTCATCAAGATGTTCAACGACGACGCCGACACGCACGGCATCATTATGATTGGCGAAATCGGGGGTTCCGCGGAGGAAGAGGCCGCCGAATGGATCAAGAATCACTGCAAAAAGCCGGTGGCCGCTTTCATCGCGGGCGCAACCGCTCCTCCGGGGCGCCGCATGGGGCACGCGGGGGCAATCGTCAGCGGCGGGAAAGGGACGGCCAGCGGGAAAATCAGCGCCTTGAAAGAAGCGGGGGTCGCGGTCGCAGAAACACCGTCAGTGATGGCGGAAACGTTATTGGAGCGGATGTGAGCGCGCGACGCTGCTTTGCGCTTCGAAGGGGCGCGTTTATCCGCGAAGGTCATCCTCCGAGACATCCGCAATTCTCGCCCTGACCACGTCCGCTTCCTTCAATTGATCCGCGCCGAAGGTTTGAGCGACGGCGATGCAACGCATGCCAGCCAACTTCGCCGCCTGCACTCCGTTTAAACCATCTTCGATCACCGCGCATTTGGCCGGCGCCAGCCGCAGCTTTTGGGCGGCCATCAGGAAGATGTCGGGCGAAGGTTTCTGCCGCTCGACTTCTTCTCCATAAACCACTGCGTCCCACTCTGCCGGAGGAAGCGCGATGTGGCGGAGATTGGCCTCGATTTTAATTCTGTCCGAGCTGGAAGCCAAAGCCACCTTCAGTCCAGCCGTCTTACAGCGTTTTACCAGTTCGACGGCGCCCGGGAACGGCTTCAGGCTCTTCGGCGCCAGTTCGAGGTAAATCTCGTACGTCCGCCTTTTTGCAGCGGGCAGATCGAGATGAAAATGATGTTTGCCTGCGACCCCGTCGATGTAATGGTCTTCGTCCATGCCGAGAAACGGGAGAAAGTCTTCCGGATGCACATCCAGCCCTTGTTCCTTGAACATGGCGACCACGGCCGCGTTGATCAACGGCTCCGAGTCGGTCAGCACGCCGTCCATGTCGAAAATCACAGACTCGATTGAACCCTTCGCGCTCATCGCGCCAGACTGGAAGATTCGCCGAGAGTGTCAATGCGCTTCACCAACCGGCCTTCGGCTTTTGGCGTGCGGGGCAGGCAAAGCGTGACACGCTTTGGTTTGATTTGAAACCAACGAACCGTCCAAAGGCGCTGCCATTGCCACCGTCGGCGCTCCAGGATTCTGCGGCCTTCAGCGCTCGAAGCGCCTGGCGATTCCCTTGCCGCGCCCGCGCGGTTCGGCTTGATTGCCGGGAGGCGGCCATTGCTTCGGATTGCCACGCTCGTTCACCACGAGGTGCTTTGTCCCGGGAGGAAGGACCTGAAGCGTTTTGAGAAATTCGATGACTGCGCCTTGTTCATAGCTGCTGAGTGCTTCAAAAGCGCATTCGGGTCGCCTGGCCCGGAACAGATGTCGTGCAGTTTCAAATCCGTGTAAGCGGGCACATGCACGATGCCGGCTCCCATCGCCCGTCGGCCAAACGCTGAATCGTGCCGAAAGAGATTCCCTTGGCGATCAACGCATTCGCGGAACCCGGAGCTGTGGCATCGCGGATCGCCTGCAGTTCGGCGGTCATCTGCCGCGCCAGCATCTCGATGTACCCGGAGCCGAACATGCCGAGAGTGGCGCGGGAGTTGGCGATGGACTCGAAGCTGACCGGCCGGCCCAGTTCGTCGATGGAATTCTTGGTCGGAATCAATCCGCTCCCGGTTAAAGTGGCGAAATCGAAACGTTGGCCGAGCACGGAGACGTTCGCCACAATGTCCCCGCCGCCGGGAATGCCGAACGGAGCGTTATGGCAGCCGGCGCAGGAGTTCGCATCCGGGGCCGAGATCCGATTGAAATTTCGCGGAAAGATAAGCGGCTCCCCGGGATCCGATAACGGAGCGCCCGTTCCTTTCGTCAATGGGCGCCCGGCCCCTTCCTGGATGGTCCAGTTCGCGGCAAAGAAGGTCTGCCCGTGAAGGATCAGATCGCGAAGAGAGACTGAATACTCCTCGCCATCCTGAAGGTGCCGCGCAATCGAAACCTCGCGTCCGATTTCGACTTGAGAACTTTGCGCCAGGCTTTGATCGAATGGGCTGCCAACCGCGCCGGTAATCAGAGTAACAGAGAGGATACGTCGCATTCTACCTGTCATAAGATTCTCCTGGTTTTAACACAAGCCTGCCGACACGAGAATCAAGCCGGAATTCTCGCTGCGTGCTAACCCGCTCTCTAACGGAAAGTTCCGGAAGACCGGTGCCCGGTCAGCGTTTCGTTTTGTTGAAGGCGCGCGGGGCAATTCGGTCCCGCCGCCGGCGTTCCGCCCAGCCGCGCTGCTGCTGAGCCTGCTCGAGACAGGCGGTCTCGCGCTGCAGCTTCAGGTAACTTTGATAGCGATCTTCCGGTAACCGGCCCTCTGCCAACGCCGCCTTCACGCCGCAGTCCTTCTCGTTTATGTGCGTGCAATCGCGAAAGCGACAATGGGCTGCGAACTCTTCGATATCTGCAAAAGTTCCCCGCATGCCTTCTTCGGTCCGCCAAAGATCAAGCTCGCGCAGCCCGGGCGTATCGATGACGACTCCGCCTTGCGGCAAAACGATTAATTCGCGCCAGGCCGTTGTATGGCGGCCTTTCGAATCGCGTTCGCGCACCTCGATTGTCGCCTGAATCTCTTTCCCGTAGAGACGGTTGATCAGGCTCGACTTGCCGACACCCGATGGCCCGATAAAAACAGCGGTAATTCCTGCGCGAAGATATTCTCGAAGGGCATCGATGGCCCGCCCCGTTTTTGCACTGGTCACGATCACGGGCACTTGGCCGGCGGCGTGGCTCGCTTCAGCAAGCTTCTCGCTGGTGTCGGTCTCAAGGTCCGCCTTGTTCAGGATAACCACCGGTCGCGCGCCGCTTTCGTGCGCCATGACAAGCTGCCGTTCCAAGAGCCGCGGGTTGAACCGGTCCAGGCTCTGCACGCTAAAAATCACATCAACATTTGCGGCCAGAATCTGCTCGTCCAGATCGCGACCGGGGGTTTTGCGGGAAAGAGCCGTTTGCCGGGGCAGAATGTGCTGGATCACTCCCTTCTTCTCTGCCGGCAAAAGCAGCATCGTCACCCAATCGCCGACTTTTGGAAGCTCGGCTGTGGATGCCGCCCGATGAAGGACCTTGCCCGCAACCTGTGCCGAGAGTTCGCCACTGGCGGTAAAGACCAGGTAATGATGCTTGTCCTCGACGGCAACGCGCCCGGACTCGAGACCTGCCTCTCGAAACTCCGCAAAGGCGGCCTCAAACGAAGCATTCCATCCCAGTTCTTGCAGTCTCATACGGTGCGCATGGATGAGATATACCAGCTAAAGAAACGGTATGCCCATGCTTTTCCGGGCGGTGGAACGCCGCTCGACGACAGCGCTCAGGCAGCGAGACATCTGTGTCGCGGCAATGAGCGGAGTACCTGGCAGCAGCAGTGGGATAATCGGGCTGCGATTCGCCTTTGCTGTGTGTTGACTTGCGCTGGAATGCGCTGAATGGGCGGGCGGACGCGGACTTAGGCGGCTTCCTTGGTCTCCTGATCGAACGAGCTGCAATCTTCGATTTTCGTGATCTGCGCCGGAGCAGCGTAAGGCGAAGGAGTGGCTAAACGAATGAGAATGCGCAGCTCATCCAGCACTTTGGGTCCGAGGAAGATTTCTTGCAGTTTGATCTTTTCGTGAATTGGCAGGATGTGATTTCTCTCAGCACCAGTTCCGGTTTTGCCACGAGGGAAAGAGGGTTTGTTCATTTTAAATCGCAAGTTGAAGGGTTGGACCAGAGAGATCGCAAAGGCCGGGCATGGGCCGCTCGTGCCGACGTCGGCACTTCCAAATGTCTTTCAAGTTTTGCACCATGCACGACCAGATTTTTGACACCCGATTCCGGGTTCGAGCTATCCTGAGCAGTCGTCCTGCCAAGCATTCATTTCCGAGGTTGGCCGAAAGGAAGGCTTGATTTGGCGCGAATGCAGTTCGGCCAATTCGCGGGAAAGACCCGGCTTGCGTCAGCTTCCCGCAGAAGGCGGGAAAAAGGTTCCAGCTTCGTTAGCGACGAGTGCTGTTCCCAGGATTCAAGGCCTCGATCAAGACGTCGAGTTGCTCCTGCGTATGTTCGCTCGAAATGGCAAACCGGAAATAAGCGGACACCGGACCGCCTGGATACTGAATCAAAGGGGGGTGAATGCCGTTTGCGAGGAGACGCTGTTTCAGGGCGTCGCTCTCCCCGCGATTCTTTGGAACAACCGCGACCACCGGCCCCGGCGTTTCGGGTACCCGGCCGGACAGGCCTTTCTTTACATATTGCGCGTTCCGGTCGAGCCGGCGCCGCAAAGACTTGTCAGAATCGAGGAGTCTCAATACAGCCAAGACAGCGGCCGCGAGTGGAAGCGGGATGGGAGTGCTTCCCCCAAACATCCGGCTTCGGGAAACGATTTTAGAGAGAATTGAGCGCGAGCAGAGGATGGCGCCGCCATAGACCCCCAATGCCTTGCTCAAGGTGATGGTTTGAATGATTTGAGCCCGATGAACCGCTTCTTGTTCCAGCGAACCCCGGCCGCGCTTGCCCATAACGCCCGCGGCGTGAGCGTCGTCCACCAGGAGCATGCCGCGAGGCGGCAGCACACGCAGATATTGTGCAAGCGGCGCCACAGAGCCGTCGTGCGAAAACATTCCGTCCGTGAGCAGAATGGGACGGGCGCGCTGGGGCAAACGGCGCGTGTGCAATTCGAGGTCGGTTACGCTGCGATGCCGAAACTTGAGAATGCGGCATTTGAAACCCTCGGCGGCATCCTGGAGGCTGGCATGGGCTCGTTCATCGATGAGGACGTGGCTGAACCGGCCGGAAAGCGCCTGGGCGACCACCATGTTTCCGAGATAACCGCTGGAAACAAGAACAGCCGAGTCTGCCTTAAAAAAACGCGCCAGCCGGGTTTCGAGTTGTTCATAGAGGACGTGGTTGCCGGTCGTGAGGCGCGAGGCCGCCACATTCCAGCCGTATCGATCCAGGGCCGCGCGCAACGCGCTTTGCACCCCGCGATGACTCGAGAGCCGGAAGTAATCGCAGCCGCCAAAATAAATGAGCTTGCGCCGGCCGACGCGGACGAAAGTCCGGCCGACTTGCTGTAGAGGGGGCGCCAATCGAG
>CAZCUL010000697.1:0-8008 GCA_964501475.1 uncultured Verrucomicrobiota bacterium
AGATCAACCCGAGGAAGGGGGGCGCGTTTACGCGGTCGAAAAGCATGGCGCGGAAGCCAGGGTTCGCTTTGGCCGTGGCGACATCGATTTCAACCGGATTCACGCAGGCGATCGCCTTTGGAAGACGAGCGATCCTGAACTCGACCGGCGGTTGCGCCAAAGCTTCGCTGGCGACCAGCCGCATTTTCAACGGGCCATCGACCTGGAGGCGCGCGGGCGGGCAGGTGAATTCCTCCTCATTACGGCTCGCGACGAGTTCGGTCACATAGCGGCGGCGCAGTCTCGAGTGCCGCTGGCGCCCGCGGAAAAGCAGCCGTTGACGTCCGCGCGTCTGCAGGCGCAGTTGGGGCGCCTCGGAGGGACGCCTTTCAGGCTTGGCGAAGTCCACAACCAGGTTACGGGCGACGTTATCCTGCCTCTCAGCGAACTGAACCGGATGCGCCGGGAACTGGTCGCAACGTTTGAAGCGGCGCGAAGCGTGCCAAAGCGTTGGACACTGGACCCTGCGCCCGCGAATTGGCCAGGTCCGGCATCGGGCGGCGTAAAGGAATCAAAGCAGCAACTGCCCGAGCTGGTCATTCTTGTGCGCAGCCTGCCGCAGCTTGAGGCCGCCTTACAAAGCGGCACGCGCATTCTTTATTGCGAATTCGAAGACCCGAAACGCTGCCGGGAAGCCGTTCGGATGGCGCGGGAGTGGCGAGGCGCGCTTCCGCCCGGGATTTGGGTGGCGCCACCGCGGATCTTCAAGACCGCCGAAGATTGGATTTTGAAGGTGGTCCGCTCGGCGGATGCGGACGGCTACCTGGTGCGGAATTACGATCACCTGAGCCGGTTCGCGGGCTTGCCATGCGTTGGAGATTTCTCCCTCAACGTGGCCAACCCGCTCACCGCCGCGCATTTTATGGAGCGATTTGGCCTGCGGCGGCTGACGGCTTCCTACGATCTGAACCTGGCCCAGCTTCGGGCGCTGCTTCGTTGCGCTCCGCCGGAGTGGTTCGAGGTCACGATTCATCAACACATGCCGCTCTTCCACATGGAACACTGTGTGTTTTGCGCCTTCCTTTCCAAGGGCACGGATTACACGAATTGCGGCCGGCCGTGCGACAAACATTCCGTCAAGTTGCGCGACCGGGTGGGCGCCGAACATCTGCTCAAGGCGGACGCGGGCTGCCGCAATACGCTCTTTAACGCGCGGGCGCAAACTGGCGCGGAACATGTCGCCGATTTTGTTGCGCTCGGTGTCCGCTTTTTCCGGATCGAATTCGTGGACGAATCGCCGGACCAGGTCTGCCGCACCATCCGGAAATATCAGCAACTGCTCGCAGGCGAACTGAGCGGCGGCCAGCTTTGGCGCGACTTGAAGTTGATCAACCAACTCGGCGTTACCCGCGGTCAGATGGACAAGGCCGAGCCGCTCCTTTAGCGGTCATCCCGTTGACCATCGGTGAATGGCAAGAACGTGGATGGCCACGAAGATCGAGCTTCTCATTTTTCTGGCCCGTCATTTTCCTGCCGCTTTGCCCGCGCCGTTTCTCTTGTTCGATGTTCGCGAGGAGAAACTCGGCCGCCGGGCGCGACTACGTGGGTTGGTCATCGAGCAGACTCGGCAGTCTCGCTACAGCTTTGCGCGGCTAAGTCGCGCCCGCACCGCAAAGCGGTGCCAGAAGGTAGCCGGAGGTCGCAGCGTAGCGGAGACCTCCGGAAAGCGTTGGCAAAAACGCATGCACCCCAGCGGGGTGCTAGAGGATGCGCCAAAAGCGGGCGCCAGAGTTTTCTCGCCGGCGTCAAACGTTGCGTGGCCGCAGTGCCCATTTCCGCCGCAGGCTTTGTCGGAGGCTCTCTGGCACCCCCATTGGGGTGCGTAATCGTTTCCCCACAGACCGGGAGGTCTCCGCGTTGCTTCGCCCTCCGGCTACCCTCTGGCAACCCTTCGGGTTGGAACGGTAGCGCAAGACCCTCATCGGCGAGCGGTATTTTCAGTGTCCTCCTTCCCCCAGGCCCGGCGGTCAACAAATGTCCAAACTCCAGTGCGCGGCTAAGCCGCGCCAGAGGCCACGGCGCAAGGCGCGAGGATGGCTTCCTTCATTCCATGAATAATCTTTTTGTCCGCGGGACAGATCGTCGCCAGCACTCCACCGAGTTCGGCGCGGGCGCTTTCCCTTTCGCCGCCGACGAAGTAATAAGGGCAAAGCCGCACCCGGCCTTGCATGAGTTCAACGCGGCCGCGTTCGAAGTCGTAATAGCGCGCTTCATGCAATGCCGGCTTTTGAAAGCGCTGCAGCACGTAGGGATTCGTATCGAAACTCTGAATCGCCTTGTCCACCGCCGCGGCCCATTCCGCGTAGGCCAGATCGCTGCCGAGATACACCCCGCGCGCGCCCCAGGCTTCGTCCGAATAACCCGACACTTTCAGGATCAGATCGCGCTGCCGTTGCGAGAGCGTTTTGAGCTGTTGCCAATTCGTCAGACCGATCTCCGGATAGGCCGCGTGGGGCGGCAAAGGCGCCGGATCCACAATCCAGGTGTAGGGTACGGCCTGCAACATCCTCTCCAAAAAGGCTTGCCCCAATTGCTGCCGCCAGTACTCGCGCAGGTTCAGGTTCCAGAGGAGGGCGAAAATCATCTTTTCCTCAAAGATGGGCTTGGGCGGCGGCGTCAGGCGAATACGGTTTTGCCCGGCCAGCTCGAAACCGGCGCGTGAACCGGGGACATTGGCAAGGTCGAACATCTCGAAAAACCGATAGACCGCGTCGCCGTCGGCAAACTCGCTGAACTTGGGCCCTCGAACCTGAAAACGCTTCTGTCCCAGCTCACGAGCCAGCCATTCCATCTCCGGTAAATAGGTGCCCGCTTCTTCCGACACCACGATGTGCACGCGCGGCGCATCTCCAAAGATCCCCGCAAAGCCGCGTTGCATGCCGTCCGCGCCGCCGATGACGGGAGCGCTCTGTGGAAGGGCGGAATAGGTTTGGTTCAACCAGGCGGTCAGCCCGATTCCGCCGGGCACGCTATCGAGTTCAATGATGCTGAGGCCCTCCTCGGTCAAAAGCACGTCGGGGCGGATCACGCGGGGGATTTCATGCCTGAAACCCTCGGAGCGTTGCAGGGCGATGGCGCCGGCGGGCTTGCCGCGGTCCAGATAATCCGCGATCCACTTCGGTTGCTTCCCCTCGACGCTCTGGCGATAAAGCAACTCGATTGTGCGGTAGAATTTGAGAAGGACGCGCCCGAGAAACTCGATGTCCCGCAGCGTTCGGGAATCGATCAGAAACGGCTCGGGTGAAATGCGCCAGTCGTGGCCGGCAAAGAGGCCGCCGCGCGGAATGCGGTTCCGAATGAAGTGCGCCTGTTCAGCGGCGCTGGAAGGGCCCTTTGTCACAATCAAAGGTTGGCGGCCGTTCAAGGGGTTGTCTATGTCCGGATTTGCCCGCTCCCGTAGCCCAGCCATTTATAGGTGGTAAGTTCCTCCAGCCCCATCGGGCCCCGGGCGCCAATCTTGTCCGTGCTGATGCCGATCTCCGCGCCCATGCCGAACTCCGCCCCGTCCGTAAAGCGCGTCGAGGCGTTCCAATAGACTGCGGCGGCATCCACGCCCTGCAGGAATCTTCTCGCGCGCTCTTCGTTGCCGGTAACGATGGCGTCCGAATGGGCCGAGCCAAATTGGTTGATGTGATCGATGGCTGCGTCCAATCCGTCAACCAGCTTGATCGAGAGAATCAGATCATTGTATTCGGTGACCCAGTCCTTTTTGGTCGCGGTCTTGACCGGCACATCTTTCGCCATCCTTTTCAAAAGTTTTTTGGCCTCGGGTTCGGCTCGGATTTCGACGCGCTGCCCGGCGAGACGACGGACAATTTCGGGAAGGAAAGCGGGGGCAATGGCTTTGTCCACCAACAACGTTTCCATAGCGTTGCAAACGGCGGGCCGCTGCACCTTGGCGTTGACGACGATGTTCCCGGCCATCTTCAAATCCGCATCGCGATCCACATAGACGTGGCAGACGCCTTTGTAGTGTTTGATTACCGGAACTTTGGACGCCCTGGCCACGGCTCGAATCAGTCCTTCGCCTCCTCTCGGGATGCACAAATCGACATATTCCGTGAACGACAGGAGTGCCTTGATCGCATTGCGGTCCGTGGTGGGGACGACCTGGACCGCGTGCTCCGGAAAACTGGAAACGGCCTTTTGCGCAGCAGCCACCAGCACTTCCACAATGGCGCGGTTTGAATGAAGGGCTTCCTTGCCGCCGCGCAGGATGGTCGCGTTCCCGGATTTGAAGCAAAGACCGGCGGCATCGGCGGTCACGTTGGGACGGGACTCGTAGATAATCACGATGACGCCGAATGGAACGGCGACTTTTTGGAGGCCGAGGCCGTTCGGGCGGGAGCGTTCTTCGAGGACTTTGCCCACGGGGTCGGGCAGCGCGGCGACATCGCGCAGACCCTTTGCCATGCTGAGAATCCGTTTTTCGTCGAGCTGCAAGCGATCCAGCATGGCGCTGGACAGCCCGGCCTGTGTGGCGGCGGCAAGGTCCTGGGCATTGGCATCCTTGATGGCCGCGCCGTTGGTTTCGAGCGCATCCGCCATGACCAGCAGAGATTGGTTCTTCTGGTCGCTGCCGAGCCGCGCCAGCTCGCGGGACGCCGCTTTCGCCTGTTGGGCAATCGGAAGCATCTGTTGCCGCAAAGTCATGGCACCAACTTAAGGCAACTGGGGGCGGTGGAAAGTGGGAAATTGGAAGTCTCAAAATCGGGTTTTCCGAGACTGCAATTGGATTCCGCGTTTAGTGAGGTTGGGGCGAAGATCAGGACCGCATTCAGGAACATCATCTTCCCTTCCCCTTCCTCCGCGCCGAGCCGAGGAGGGGGTGCCGGAACGGCGGCGGAGGAGCCATCCCGTCCCCCGCAATCCACACCAGTGTTCCCACCGGCACGAGATCGAACAGCGGAATCAGGTCCTTTGCCGCAAGATGGATGCAGCCGTGTGACATCGGACGGCCCAGGGTGGTCTCGTCACCGAAGCCGTGAATGTAAATATAACGGCGGAAGGTGTCCACATCGCCGCCCCGGTTGAAGCCTGGCTCCAAACCTTCCAGCCACAAAATCCGATGGACGATGCTGGCGTTGGGAAGGCCGTCCCAGGTCAGGCCGGCCGCCTGGCGCGATTTGAAAACGGTCCCGATCACGGACCCGGCGCCGACTTTGCGCGCGATGCGATGAAGACCCAACGGCGTTTTGCTGCTATTGATGGTTTGCCCGATGCCGTAGGCGGACGTGGAGACAAGATAGCGTTTATGGAAGACATAGTCGGGAAACCGGCCGCGCAAACCGGGAAGCCGGCTTCGCTCGAAAAGCAGCATTCCCTGCTTCGCAACGCTGACGACCAAAATGAACCTGGTCGGCATCATGCCATAACGACGGATGCGGACGATCAGCTCGCGTGGCACTCGCGGACGCCCAGGGATGGCGGAGTTTTGCAATGACTGCGGCACCATGGCGGGACTCAAGCGGCAGGCGTCGCCTGCCGGGGGGAATAAGATCGGGCGCAACGCGGAAAGTCAGTCAGATCAGGCGGCAGAAACGCGGCCTTGGCGGCGGCGGACATGAAACGTTCGCGCGAGTAAAAGAGCCGCAGAATATGCTTCTCCAAAAGCTCCGGGTGTTTGTCGCAAAAGGCGTCGGCGCTCGGCTCCACCCCATCTTCCCCAATCGCGGCGTGAATAAGATGGACCCAGGCCAGCGTCATGGTTTCGTGATATCCGCCGGTGGGAGTTTCTGGAATATTTTGAGCGGCATTATAGGCTTTGATGCCCCTGCACATTTTCTCGGCGGCGACGTCGAGAGAAAAACGAGTGAGATACAGATAGGCGACCTTTACATGGGTCCGGTGGCGCCAATCAGCGTAGGGCAACGTAAGGTCCTCGAAGCTGCGGAGCAGAGTTTCGTCGTCCATGTGCGGCTCAATGAATGAATCGAGCGTCAGCAATTGGAAAGAGATTGCCTCCCCATGGTTTGCTCCCGACCCGTCCGCCACGATTCAGTGATGCATCGCTTCGCCATATGCCATTTGCAGCCAGATCGTAGCGTTCCCCACCCTCGATGCCAATAACAGTGAATATGTTTTGGGGAACCCCTTTTGGGCGGCCGCGGAGGCCGCCCAAGGCGACAATCCTCATTCCACACAGCATGGGAGGAGTTTCTCTTGTGGCAATCCCCTCGGACTGCTACCGTTGGGTCCACCGGGTGAAAAAGCAAATTTCATCCGCGCCAATCATTGTGACTCATCCAAAAAACCAACTGGTTGAAGCGGGGAGTCCATTCACGCTGACGGTTGGTGTGACCGGAACGACGCCGTTGTCGATGCAGTGGCGGAAGAATGGCGGAACGATCGCCGGGCAAACGAGCGCAAACTATTCGGTCCAGGCCGCGACGCCCGCGGATTCAGGGGACTACGATGTGGTTGCGTCCAATTCGTTTGGCGCGACAACCAGCCGGGTCGCGACGGTGACGGTCGACTTTTTCGGGATTCGCAGCTACGCGGGGCTGACCGTGAGGGGAGCGGTCGGGCAACATTTTCGCATTGAGAGTCAGTCCGCGGTGGGGGGAAACAACTGGCAGGCGCTTTCAGAAATCACGCTGGCCGCGACAAACCAGATTTGGATCGATTACGAAAGCCCGACGAATGCTTCCCGGTTTTATCGCGCGGTTTTGATCCCATAAGACTGCCGATGCCGATGAAATCGAAACGCTGGAGAATTGCCAGGATCAACTTTGATCATTTCTGGCAATAATCGAACAGGAAAAGAACTCCTTGTGCTTGCCCGGCCCGAAAAGGTCAGGGCACAACCGCGTGCCGGTCCGACCATCTGCCAAAACTTGGTCTTCGAGCGCACCGGCTTGAAGAAAACGAGGTTTACCACTTCCGGCACATCAATGCCGGTGTCGCCCCCCGGCAGCAGGAGCCCGGCTCAGCAAGGACGCTTCGCCCTACCGGGTTCGCAACCGGGCATTCGGTTGTGATTCCACTGTTTCCAAGACCAGAAGAGTCGCCAGGTTGAGGGCTAAACCGAGCAGCCCTGCGTGAATCCCCCAGGGCTTTGCCGGAATACCTGAGTTGAAAAAATTCCCGACGGTACAAAACAAGGTGACGGCCGTGCCGACGACAAATCCCCACAGAACCGGCCCGGTCCGAAGCCGGGGAAGATGCAGCCCGAGCAACAGCGCCGGGGCAATTTGCATCAGGAGCTCGAGCTTGATCTCGATCATGCGCCAAATGGTCTGGGGAAGTTCGATGGCGAGGACGACCGCGCCGCCCATTACCGCCCAGGAAAGGACCTTTCCCACCCGCGTCAAATGCGCCTGGCTGGCCTCCGGACGCAGCGGTTTATACAAGTCTTGCGTAATCATCGATGAGATCGAAAGAAGCGCGGAATCAATCGTGGACATAATGGCGGCAAAGACCGCTGCCAGGAACAGGAGAATCACCCAGCTTATGCCCGGTGAGTTCCGGGCCAGGTTCTCGAGCATCAGCAGCGTGATCCCTTCGCTTTCCTGCTTGCTTAAATTCGGGAAGACCGCTGCCCCGGCCAGTCCTACCATCACCATGAACAGCGTGGTGAAGAGCGGCAGAAAGATCATGACCTGGAGCGCCCGGCGCAAGGTCACCGGATTTCGCGCGGCATAAATACGTTGAACCGCGTGCGGATAGAGAGCAATTCCGAGCGAAACAACCACGAGCGTGCTCAGCCAGAGCAGGCAGTCATCGAGTCCAGGCGCTGCCCAGAACTGCGGGCGAGCCTGGCGAATGGCCTCCAGCATCGCTTCGAAACCCTCAAACTGAGAAACCACCGTGATACAGATCACCACGCAGCCAGCCAGCAGAATCAGCCCTTGAATGACATCTGTCCACGCCACGCTGCGCAGACCGCCGAGCGTCTCGTAGATGACAATGATGAAGGCGAGGCCGACGATGCCTTGCGCTATCGAGACTGTTCCGCCCGTGGCGGCCT
>CAZCUL010000698.1:0-4219 GCA_964501475.1 uncultured Verrucomicrobiota bacterium
GAACTCAACAACGGCGAGACGCTTGCGACACAGACCTTGGTTTGGACGGCTGGTGTGAAGCCGCCCGAGGTCCTGCAAATCCTGCCGGTCAAAAAGGAAAAGGGACGCATCGCTGTCAACGAGATGCTCGAAGTGCCTGACTTTCCGGGCGTCTGGGCGATTGGCGATTGCGCATGGATTCTGAGTCCCGTGAGTGGCAAGCCACATCCGCCCACCGCGCAGCACGCCTCGCGAGAGGCGGTGTGTTGCGCGAACAACGTCGCCGCTGCGATTCGAGGCTCACAGAAAACACCCTTCCGCTTCACGACACTCGGCCAACTCGCGACCATCGGGCATCGCACCGGCGTGGCGAACATTCTCGGCTTGCGCGTGTCCGGCTTCCTCGCCTGGTGGCTTTGGCGGACGATCTACCTCGCAAAACTGCCGACCTTCGAGAAGAAGCTGCGCGTCGCGTTGCGATGGACCCTGGACTTTGCCTTTCGCAAAGATCTCACGCAACCCGTGACACTGCACGGCATTGATCGAGTAAGCCAGCTCCTGGCTAACGCCCGCGAACATCCCGTAACCCCCCGATCAGTAACATCCAATCCAACCTCCGCGAACGCGTGAGGTGATACCGCCATGCTCCACCGCAAATCCATAGTCCTGTCAAAGGACGCAATGACACCAGCGGCGAATCGAAATCGCGGCTTGCGTGTTGTCAGTACGGCAAGCTTTACCCTCTCGGGCGCTCGGTGTCTTCTCGCAATGTGCTGCGTTCGCTGCCGATCATCTTGGAAGCACACAGCTCACCCGGTGAACTTGGACGCGGCCAACGCCGCGCGTGGCGGACACGGACTGATTTCCCGCCGTGGACGTGTGCGACACCGGCGAAGAGTATTTGGTCGAGTTCGATTTTCCAGGTCTGAAACTGGAAGACATCCAGATCAGTCGCGATGACGCGGCGCTGTATCTCAACGGCGCGCGCAAGACTCTGCGGTTCGGCGAAAGAAGTCTCCGGGCCGGGCGCCCTGCCGGGGTTTTCGTGCGCCGACCAGTACTGCCGGCGGATGCTTGCGGCGACGAGATTCACGCCATCTTTCAAGATGAAGTTCTGGAACTGCATGTTCCCTGAAGAAGCGAATCACTGGTGGGGGCGCTGAGGAAAGCTGACCTCGATGAGCAGCCGATCAGAGGCGAGGATTTAGAGTTCGTAACGAGGCATCTAGCCAGTTACGCGATGCGGCGATCGAATCCAGAGGATTTCGTTCCAATTGATGATGCTCGATTCGATGGACGCAGCGCGCGGCCAGATCATTGAGATCCCCCCGTTGACCTGCAGTTGCTCGCTAGATAACCCAGCATTGGGGAAACTCCATTTCACCGCCGGACAACCCATGCCTGTAAGCTGGTGGTCCGCCGAATCACTGCACTGCCCGCGCCGCAAAGGCCGAAACCTTCCCCCCCGCCGTCGTGAAATTGCCTCCGGCATACAACTCACTACCCGATACCGCCAGCGCGAGAACAGAAATGCCGTTCATCCCCGAGCCTAGTGTAATCCAATTGCTCCCATCCCATTTGGCGATGTAATTGGCCGAAACCCCGCCCGCCGTCTTGAAAACGCCACCCGCAAACAAGTCGCTGTTCGACGTCGCCAACGCATAGACAATACTGTTCATTCCTGAGGTCTTTCGCGGTCTGGACGATCTCCCATTCTCGGAGCAACACGTCGCGCAACGTCACTTCACCCGGGCGCGCTTCGTCCCTGATGTATCCGCGCTGCCGGGTGAAATCCGTAAGGTCGGACACCGAAAAGCCTCCACCACGCGCCCGGCCCAACGCCTCCTGCCACACGTGGCATTCCAGGACCACCGAGTTGCGGTCGAACAAGTGTTCCTCTGCCCATTGCACGGCCTCAGCCACGGTGATTAGTTCTCTTTTATCCGTCGGCTGGCTTTGTTGCCGGGACCGTTCCCGCAATGTCCCTCGTTCGCTTTCACTGAGTTGCGCATTCCAGAGCGTCCTCAATTCATCACGACTCAAATCCTTCTGCTTGCGCGTGCGCTTCTCGGTCGCCGGTCGGGATCGCAGTTCCGCGATGTTCGCCCCCTCCAATTCCGGGTGATCCGCCAGCAACCTGGTCAGCGCCGCGTCAATCTCGGCGTCGCGCTTGGAGAAGCGCTGACAAAGTTCCTCGGACACTCCCTCGATCTCGAAATCGCCCCGCGCCCGGTTGCGAATCCGATAACCAAAACCTTTCAATTCGCGAGCCAGCTCATGGTAATAGACGTTTTCAGCGAATTTCCGTGCCCGTAGCAGTTCGTAATTCTCAAGCGCCTTCCAACGGTTTTCCACTGCATCGAGAGTTGCGTTGAACACAATGCAATGGGTGTGCAAGTGCGGGTCAAGCGCGCGGGAGGTGTCATGCGTAAACTGCGCCCCGACAAAATTACCGGTGAGTCGCTCATTTCGTGCACCACCAACTCGCACCCGCGTGGCCGCGAACCGTTCAAACTCCTTCAACGCACTCCGCACCGCACGCGCATGGCTTTGCAATATCCGCTGGTCCTCACCGAGAAATGTCGCTACGGAAACCGATTTGGGTGGGGAAAAGATGAAGTCGTAAAAGATGCGCCGATTGGCTGCGTTCTGTTCACCCTCAGTCCGCGTCGTGTTCAGGCGCTGCGTCAGCGTTTCGCCAGTGTCGGGATGTTGGTTTTCACACAGCCGCAGGAAATCCTCTGCGCGGACCTTGCCGGATAATCCCAACCGCGCTGCGCCCAACCCGGCATCGGCAACCAATTCAACAAACCAAACTCATGCGCCTGCGCCCACTGCGCGGTCGTCAACCACAACGCCGCGAAGCCAAGCCCGGTGAAGAGTGCGTTGAGGCACCCAGCACCAAATTCTTCAATCCATGACGCACTCGCTCACCTGCGCTTCCGCCGAAATAGACAAAGAAGGGCACGATACTTTCCCACGCCAGCAATACCACCAGCAGAATTACCGAACTGGCGGTCCTGATCCGGCTTAACTCAGTCATGAAATCGGCCATGTTGCTCCCGGATCATATTTCAGCGTTGGACCAACCGCCAGCCCACGCCGCCCACCAGCAGGCTGATGGGCGGCAATGATGCCGCAGCTCAGGCGGGCGGGTTCAGGGCCGTTTGTGGACGACGACCTCGAGGTAATCCCCGTGAACCACCATCGTGCCGTCATCGGCGGTGTTGAACCGGGCGATCAGTTCGAGGAGATCCGCGGTGAGCCGGTCCTGTCCCGCGGCGTCGAGCGTGCCGAACGCCTTCTGGAGCGGGCCGTAGACAGTGCGCCACATGTCCAACCAGTGCTCCGCGGAACGGTAGCGCCACGCGTAGGTCTGCGGGGTGATGTCGATGCGCGTCGAGTGCGCAGCGAATAACTCGTTCAAACGGACCTGCGTGCCCCAGAGCGCGGGCGACTTCAGTCCCGCCGGCGGCGGGACATGCAGGCCGATCGTCTTGAAGAGCTGGCCGATGAAGCCCTCGGGGGTCCAGTTCGCGAGACCGATTTTGCCGCCGGGCCGGCAGACGCGGACGAGTTCAGCGGCGGCCCGTTCCTGGTTCGGTGTGAACATCACACCGAAGCTCGACGTGACGAGATCGAAGGAACCGTCGGGGAACGGCAACGCCTCGGCGTCGCCCTGTTTGAACTCGATGGAGAGGCGCTCGGTGGCGGCACGTTCGCGGCCGCGTTCCAGAAGCGCCTCGACGTAATCGCTGGACGTCACCTTACAGAACCGCCGGGCGGCAGCGAGCGAGACGTTGCCATTGCCGGCGGCCACGTCGAGCAGGCGCTGGCCCGAGCGAACGTCGAGGGCCTCGCACAGGCGCTCGCCGACAATCTGGAGCGTGACACCCACGGCGGAGTAGTCGCCGGCCGACCAGGCGGCGTGCTGTTTGGTCTTGACCGCCTCGAAGTTGGGCGCTGGTGCGGCGGATGTTTCGGCGCGGCGGGTTTCGGTCGAAGTCGTTGTTTCAGTCGCGGTTTTCATTTCGTGTCTTTCGTTTTTGTTGCTTTGTTCTGGCGTAGCCATGATTGGCCGCGTTCGTGACACTTTTCCAGAAAGCACGACGGAGTGCTTGCAGACGGGGTGGAGAGTTCCGGGAGATTGTCTGCAGATTTCGTAAAGAGGCTCGACGCTGGATTGCGTTTGTCTTACCTATTTGCGCGATGGTTTACCGGTTTGAAGACTTTGAACTGG
>CAZCUL010000699.1:0-3349 GCA_964501475.1 uncultured Verrucomicrobiota bacterium
GGACAGACGAAGCCCAAGCGGTGTCGCCCTTTGCTCGCAGTCGAGTTTTAAGCCATCGTTCACAAAGACTCTGCGTCCCGGGCCGGCGGAAGTGGTTTAATGGCACAAATTTTGATTGAATCCTTCGGGGACTTGGGGCCGTCTAAAAACGTGATGGGCAGTATCTCAGGAAATAACTTTGCATTATTGCCTCGCGCAGCCGTACCCAGCGCTTTGGCAGCTTTGTGCATCGGGCTTGCTGCGCCTTCCCAGATGACCGGCGCGGGCCAGGCATCGTCCGACCATTGGGCCTTTCAACCGGTTCGCGAGGTCCAGCCCCCTCCGGACAAAAGCGGCTGGGCCCGAAATCCAATTGACCGTTTCATCCTGGCCCGTCTCAAAGAGGAAGGTCTCGCTCCGAACTCACCGGCGGACAAGCGGGTGCTGATTCGCCGGGCCTATTTCGACCTGATTGGCCTGCCGCCGACGCCGGAACAGGTAAGAGCCTTTGTCGAGGATCGATCACCGGGTGCTTTTGAGAAGGTTATCGAGGAGTTGCTGGCATCGCCTCACTATGGCGAACGCTGGGGAAGACATTGGCTGGACGCGGCGCGTTATGCGGACACTTCCGGCGACGGCGCGGATGCTCCGGTGCCCGAGGCGCATCTCTATCGGGACTATGTGATTGAGGCGTTCAACCTGGACCTGCCTTACGACCAGTTTATTATCGAGCAGATTGCCGGCGACCTTCTAGCCAAGCATGAAGCGGGCGTGCGCGAGCGCGAGCGGACGATTGCCACGGGATATATTGCAATCGCGCGGCGCTTCAACAACGCCGAATACGCGGATATGCATCTGGTGATCGAGAACACCGTGTCCACGATCGGGAAAGGAATGCTCGGGATGTCCGTTGGCTGCGCGCGCTGTCACGACCACAAATTCGACCCCATCTCGATGGAGGATTATTACGGCTTTTACGGTTACTTCTCGAGCACCCAGTATCCGCATGCCGGAACGGAGCAGGGGCGGGCGCGCAAGAATTTCGTTCCGCTTCCCGGCGGCGGCATTGCCTGGGCGGTAACGGACAAGAAAGATGCTTCGGAAATTGGCGATGCGGCCGTCCAGCGGCGGGGCGAACCTCGCAACAGGGGCGATCAGGTTCCGCGCGGGTTTCTTTCCGTTCTAAAGCCTTCGGCCGCGCAGATCCCGGAAGGGGAGTCGGGCCGCCTGCAACTGGCCCGCTGGATCGCCTCGCCGGAGAATCCTTTAACCACCCGGGTGGTTGTAAACCGGATTTGGCAGCATCACTTCGAACGCGGAATTGTGCCCACAGCGGATACTTTCGGTCGTCAAGGCAAAGCGCCCACTCACCCTCAATTACTGGATTGGCTGGCCGGCGAGTTCATTCGGCGCGGCTGGTCGTTTAAGGAGATGCACCGTTTGATCATGACCTCCCGCACCTGGCAGCAATCCAGCGAAAGCAGCGATGCCCGGATGCAAATCGATCCGGAGAATCGATGGTATTGGCGTTACCCGCGGCATCGGTTGGAAGTCGAGGCAATGCGGGATGCGGCGCTGTTCGCGGCCGGGCGCCTCCGGCTCGAACGTTCGGGACCGCATCCGTTCCCAAAACCGAACGAGAAGGACGAATATCCGTACACCCAGCATCATCCGTTCTTGCAGGACTACGATCACGAATACCGGGCCGTCTATCTGCCGGTGCGGCGTCTGGGCAAGCACCCCTTGATGGAGCTTTTTAACGGACCCGACCCGAACGAATGCACTGGCCGGCGTGAGGTTTCGACCGTGCCATTGCAGGCATTGTTCTGGATGAACAGCGACTTCATCCGCGACAACGCCCGTGCCATCGCGAAGCGGTTGCTTGAAACCGGCACGGAGACTGAAGGTCGAATCCAACAGGCCTACGAGACGATTTACGGGCGGGTGCCGTCTGGAGAGGAGACTGCCGAGCTGAGCGAGTATTTGCAGCGTTATCAGGCCGGCATCGAGGATTCGGGAGGTTCGGCTGAAAGGGAGCTTCGCGCCTGGACGAGTCTCTGCCGGCTGTTGCTCTCGAGCAATGAATTTGCTTATCTTGATTAGATTTTGGCATGAACACGAATGATTTGAGCAAAAGCGGAATGTCTCGCCTCTCCCGGCGCGACTGGTTGCGCCGTAGCGGGATGATGGCTGGGGCTTGCGCGGGTTACGGCCTGGCTGAACGGCTCTTTCCGCTGTTTGCCGCGCCGAATCCGGAGCCGCATCCCCTCACCGCCAAGGCGCCGCATTTCACTTCACGGGCGAACCGGGTCATTATGTTTTTCCTCACGGGCGGCATGTCGCACGTGGATTCATTCGATCCGAAGGCGGAGCTGGAGAAGCGGCATGGCGAGGAATTCGGGCGTCGAGGCAAGCTCCTCGCTTCGCCCTGGCCAGCCGGAGCACGGGGCGAAAGCGGCATTGTCACGACCAGCCTTTTTCCGCACATCAACAGCGTAATGGACGACCTTTGTTTGATCCGCTCGATGCATGGCGACCAAAACGATCATTTTGAGGCGACTTTGCACATGCATACCGGGTCACAAGGATCGGCTTTGCCGGGCATTGGCGCCTGGATCAGTTACGGGCTGGGAACGAAGAATCTGAATCTTCCTTCCCACGTCGTCTTCTGTAAAAACAAGCCCTACGCCGGCGCGCAGGTCTGGGACAGCAACTTTCTTCCGGCATACCATCAGGGCGTTTGCATCACGCCGGGCAATGATCCCATTCCCTATTTAAAACCGCATTCGGACAATCCGCCGGAACTGCAGGAGGCGGAGCTTGCCATGCTGGAACGTCTCAACCAGCGCCATTATGCCCAACGACCGCATGACGGCGAACTGGCGGCGCGCATGCTGAGCTTTCAAACAGCCGCCAGCCTCGAACGAATCGCGCCCGATCTGCTGGACCTGCGCGATGAGCCCGACCATGTGCTCAAACTGTATGGATTGGAACGCGGCGACAATCAGAGCTTTGGCTGGCAAACGCTGGTGGCGCGCCGCATGGCCGAAAGTGGCGTGCGCTTCATCGAACTCATCGATACCGGTTCGAACAATAACTGGGACGCCCACGGCAACATTCGCAGCCATGAAAAACTGGCGCGGAAAATCGACCAGCCCATCGCCGGCCTGATCCAGGATTTAAAGCAGCGCGGCATGCTCGAGGACACGCTCATTCTCTTCTGCACCGAATTTGGGCGCACACCCACCAGCCGGTCGGATGGACGCGAGCACCATTGCCGATCCTTCACCTGCTGGATGGCTGGAGGCGGTGTGAAACGGGGGTTTGTTTATGGAGCCACAGACGAAGTCGGGCAGCAGGTGGCCGAGAA
>CAZCUL010000700.1:0-16323 GCA_964501475.1 uncultured Verrucomicrobiota bacterium
AGGTCACTCCGCTGAAAATCGGCGAGCTTTGGGCTGTGCCGATCATGCTTCGCATGGCCCTGATCGAGAATCTCCGGCGCGTGGCGGCGCTGCTCAGCCGGGACCGCGCCGACCGAGACCGGGCCAATGAGTGGGCCGACAGGGTCACCGAAATCGTGGAAACGACCCCCGGGCGGCTCATTGTGGTGGTGGCGGAACTGGCTCAAGCCGACGTGCCTCTGACCCGCGCCTTTGTGGCCGAATTCTGGCGTCGAATCCAGGGCAAGACCCCCGCTTTTCAACTCGTCTTAAGCTGGCTGGAGCAGCGGTTATCCGAAGAAGGGCTGAACCTCGAACAACTGATTCAAAGTGAAAGCCAGAACCAGGCAACCAACCAGGTTTCGATCGGCAACAGTATTATCAGCCTCCGCCTCCTCAATGCCATGGATTGGCGGGAGTTTGTGGAAGAGCTCAGCTTGGTCGAGCAAACCCTTCGGTCCGACCCGGCCGGAGTGTATGCGCAGATGGAGTTTGCCACGCGGGACCGCTATCGGCACGCCGTGGAAGGCATTGCCCGGCGCACCCCGTCGCGTTCCGAATTGGACGTGGCTTTGCTGGCAGTGAAACTGGCCCGGCGAGACGTTTCCCGGACCGATGATCCGCGCGCGTCCCACGTCGGGTTTTACCTGGCGGATGAAGGACGGCCCGAGTTGGAGAATGCGGCCGGGATGCGGCACACCCTGCGTTCGGTGCTGGTTCAAAAGCGAGCCGAGCATCCCCTGTTGTTCTACCTGGGAGGCATCCTGGCGCTCACTCTTGGAATCGCGGCACCCGTGCTCATACGAGGATACTCGAGCGCGATTCCCTGGGGCTGTTTTGCCTTGCTGGCCCTTCTGGTCGTGGTGGCAGTCAGTCAGTTGGCAGTATCGGTCATGAATTGGCTGATCACCTTGCTCATTCCGCCGCGACTCCTGGCCCGGCTCGACTTCTCCGAAGGTATCCCGCCCGAGCACCGAACTGTAGTTGTTGTTCCTACGATCCTGAGCAGCCGTCGGGATATTGATGGCCTGATCGAGGACATTGAAGTGCGTTACCTGGCCAATCGAGATCAGAACCTCCATTTCGCGTTGCTGACCGATTATGAGGATGCCGCGCAGGAACAAATGCCGGAGGACGAGGCGCTTTTGAGTCATGTGCGCAACGCCATCGAAACGCTCAACCAGAAATACAGCTTCGGGAGCGCCAGCATCTTCTTCCTGCTCCATCGGCCGCGCCTTTGGAACGAGCGGGAAGGGATTTGGATGGGGCACGAACGCAAACGCGGCAAACTGGCCGAATTCAATCGGCTGATTCGCACCGGCCAGACCGAACCCTTTTGCGAAATCGTTGGCCAGATCGCGACGCTGCGCACCTGCAAGTACGTCATTACTCTCGACACCGATACCCAGTTGCCGCGCGACTCGGCCCGGCGCCTGGTGGGGACCATCGCCCATCCGCTCAACCGGCCCCGCTTTGATCCGCGCCTCGGGCGGGTGGTCAAGGGATACAGCGTTCTGCAACCGCGGGTGGCCGTGAGCCTCCCCAGCGCGGGGCGGAGCCTGTTCGTGAAACTGTTCTCGGGAGACCCAGGCATCGACCCTTATACGCGCGCGGCTTCGGACGTTTACCAGGACCTTTTCGGCGAGGGTTCATTCATTGGCAAAGGCATCTACGAGGTGGAGACCTTTGAAAGAGCCGTAGGCCATCGCTTTCCCGACAACCGAATTCTCAGCCACGATCTGATCGAGGGCAGTTATGCGCGCGCCGGTCTGGTCAGCGATATCCAACTTTACGAAGGGTTCCCCTCCCATTATTCGGCTGACGTGAATCGGCGCCATCGCTGGATTCGCGGCGATTGGCAGATCGCGACCTGGCTTTTGCCGCGGGTTCCCGGGGCGGACGTCCGCCGTGTGCCGAACTACCTTTCCGGCCTTTCGCGGTGGAAGATATTCGACAATTTGCGGCGCAGCCTGGTTCCCATTTCTTTGACGGCGCTGCTGCTGATCGGCCTGCTTTGGAGCGAAAGTCCGGTTCATTGGACCGTGTTTGTGCTTGCGATTGTCCTCGTCCCGGCAGTGTTGGGCTTGTTCACCGAACTCACCCGCAAGAGCGGTGAGGCGCCCGTGCGGATGTTGCTGCGGTCTGTTGCTTTGTCCACATCCAAACAGCTCGCCCAGGCCGCGTTGACGCTCGCGTTTGTGCCCTACGATGCGCTGGTGAGTCTGGACGCCATTGTCCGCACTGGCGTGCGACTGGTCCTGACTCGGCGCCGGCTGTTGCAATGGCAGACCGCCCGGGACGTGGAGCGGCGGCTCCGGACCAATCTGGCCAATTTTTATCGCACCATGTGGTTCCCGCCCCTGCTCGCCGCAGGTCTGGGCGTCTGGTTCGCCTTTTATCCGCCAGACCAGCCTCTTTTGGCCGCGTCATTCGTCGGAGTCTGGCTGCTGGCGCCGGCCGTGGCTTGGTGGGTGAGCCATCCTTTGAAGCCGCCTCCACCGGAGCTTTTGAAGGATGATATTCTCTTTCTCCAAAAACTGGCGCGCAGAACCTGGCGTTACTTCGAGACATTTGTCGGACCGGAGGAAAGCTGGCTGCCGCCCGACAATTTCCAGGAACAGCCCGCTCCGACTGTGGCTTCGAGGACTTCGCCGACGAATATCGGCATGAGCCTTCTGGCAAATCTGAGCGCGTATGACTTTGGCTACATTTCGGCGGGGCGTTTGCTGAACCGGACCGAACACACGTTTGCCACTATGGAAAAAATGGAGCGGCATCGCGGGCATTTTTACAACTGGTATGACACCCGCACGCTCCGGCCGCTACCGCCCCTCTATATCTCGACTGTGGACAGCGGCAACCTGGCCGGACACCTCCTGGTGTTGCAGCCGGGCGTGATGGAATTGCCCGGTCAGCCGATCCTTTCGCCCAAACTCCAGGAGGCTCTGCTCGTCACGCTCGAAATATTGCGCGAGCGATTGCAGGAGTTGGGGAACCCTTATGCAAAGGCGGCCGAGGCCGCCGCCGGGCTGGGGGCGAACATTCATCTTCGGTTGACGACTCTCGATGAGACCATTGATCTCCTGAATGCGCTCATTCGGCAGGTGAATGACTTGCCGTTGCCGGGCCAGCCCGATTCCGAAGTGCAATGGTGGCAGCAGGCCTTCGAAAGCATCTGCAGGGATCATCGCGACGATCTGCTCTTTGTGGCGCCGTGGCTTGTTCTGCCGTCCGCGCCGGACGAGCTGCGGCAGTTTCCGGAGGTGCAACAGGCTTATCTCGGACTTGGACCCGCCATGACGCTGCAGGATGTGGCGCGGCTTTCGCAAACATTCTTCCCGCAGGTCGAAAAGGCGCTCCTCCAGGCCGAACAGGAGCAGATGCCCAAACCGCTCCGGTTCTGGCTGGCGGAACTGCGCGAATGCGTTGCAGCAGCGAGCGAACACGCCAGCGAACGCATTGCCGCCTGTTCCAACGTGGCCCAACGCTGCAACGAATTGACCGAAATGGATTTTACCTTCCTGCACGATCCATCACGCGACCTCTTTTCCATCGGGTTCAATGCTTCCACGCACCAACTCGATCCCAGTTTTTACGACCTGCTCGCTTCGGAAGCGCGCCTGGCCAGCTTCGTGGCCATCGCCCTTGGCCAACTCACTCAGGAACATTGGTTCGCCTTGGGCCGTCTGCTGACCTCCACAGGGGGCAGGCCCACGCTCCTTTCCTGGAGCGGCTCGATGTTCGAGTATCTCATGCCTCTGCTGATCATGCCCACCTACGAAAACACTTTGCTGGACGCCTCCTACCGGTCGGTCATTGCCCGGCAAATTGAATACGGCAAAGAGCGGGGAGTGGCCTGGGGCTTCTCCGAATCGGGCTATTATCTCACGGACGCGCACATGAATTATCAGTACCGCGCCTTTGGCGTTCCGGGGCTGGGCTTTAAGCGCGGGCTGAGCGACGACGTCGTGGTGGCGCCTTATGCGGCTGCCATGGCCCTGATGGTGGCGCCGGAGGAAGCTTGCCGGAACCTGCAACGGCTGTCCGCCGAAGGCTACGACGGGCCTTACGGGCTTTACGAGGCTATTGACTTCACCCCGTCGCGCCTCCCGCCGGGGCAAACCTCGGTGACGGTCAAGTCGTACATGGCGCATCATCAGGGCATGAGCCTGCTTTCGCTGGCTTATCTTCTTCTGGAACGCCCCATGCAGCGTCGCTTTGAGAAAAACCCGCTTTTCAAAGCCGCTGAGCTGCTGCTCCAGGAGCGGGTTCCCAGGGAAACCCCGGTCCTCTTCCCGCACGAGCTCGAAGTGAGCAGTTCTCGCAAGGTGATTGCTCCGAGTGAAGGCATGATCGGCGTTTTCCCAAATCCAAATCAGGGCGCGCCCGAAGTTCACCTCCTTTCAAACGGACGTTATCACGTGATGGTGAGCAGCGCCGGCAGCGGTTACAGCCGCTGGCGTGACCTGGCCGTGACCCGCTGGCGCGAAGATCCCACGCGCGATGCCGCGGGCATGTACTTTTACCTGCGCGATCTCGACACCGGCGACTTCTGGTCCATCGCCTATCAGCCCACTTTGCGCCGCACTCCCCATTACGAAGCCATCTTTGGCCAGGGCCGCGCTGAGTTCCGGGACCGGCAGCACGACATCGACATGCACACTGAGATTTGCGTGTCGCCGGAGGACGACATCGAAGTGCGTCGCCTCATCCTCACGAACCGGTCGCGCCACTCCCGCACCATCGAACTGACCAGTTATGCTGAAGTGGTGCTGGCGTCCCCCGCGGCCGATGCCGCCCATCCGGCCTTCAGCAATCTGTTTGTTCAAACGGAGATTCTCTCTGAACAGCGCGCCGTGCTCTGCACCCGGCGCGCGCGCGCTCCGGAGGAAACTCCGCCCTGGATGCTGCACCTGATGCTGGTGCAGGGAACGGAGAAGGGCGGACCTTCTTTTGAGACGGACCGGAGCAAATTCATCGGGCGCTGCCGGACACCGGCGGCTCCGCTGGCCCTGCAAGTGCGCGGTTCCCTTTCCAACAGCGCCGGTTCGGTCCTTGATCCCATCGTAGCCATCCGGCGCGCGGTGGTTTTGCCTCCGGATGGAACGGCGCGTTTCATCAGCGTCACGGGTGTTGCCTCCACCAGGGAAGCCGTTCTGGGGCTGGTGGAAAAGTATCGCGATCCTTTCCTGACGGAACGTGTGCTCGAACTGGCCTGGACACACGGCCAGGTGGTCTTGCGGCAGCTCAATGCCACCGAACCGCAAGCTCAGCTTTTTGGCCGGCTGGCCGGAGCGCTCCTTTACATGAATCCGATGCGCCGGGCGCACCCGAGCGTCTTGGCCAAAAACCGGCGCGGACAAAGCGGCCTTTGGAGCTTCGGCATCTCCGGCGACCACCCGATTCTGCTGCTTTTCAGCACGAGCTCGGACCACATCGAGCTGGTCCGGGAAACGATCCAGGCCCACGGCTATTGGCGCATGAAAGGACTGGCGGTGGACCTCGTCATTCTGCATTCCGAGGAATCCGGTTACCGCCAATCCCTCCACGATCTGATCATGGGCCTGATCGCCTCCAGTATCGAAGCTCACATGCTGGACCGGCCTGGAGGGATCTTCGTCCGGCGTGTCGATCATATCTCCGCTGAAGATCGCATCCTGCTTCAAACGGCCGCACGGGTGGTGCTCCTGGACGAGAACGGCACGCTGGCGGAACAACTGGAGCGCCCGCTGCGAGCCGAACCGTCCATTCCCGCCTTGACGCCTTCGCGCGCCCCGATCGAGGCCGGTCAGGGTCCGTTAACGCCGCGTCAATTGGTCTTCAATAACACTTTGGGAGGCTACACTCCTGACGGTCGCGAATACGTTATTGCCCTCCCGTCCGGCAACGCCACACCGGCGCCCTGGGTGAACGTCCTGGCCAACCCGCGCTTCGGGACGGTCGTTTCCGAGAGCGGCGGCTCCTACACCTGGGGTGAAAACAGTCATGAGTTCCGCCTCACACCCTGGTACAACGATCCGGTCAGCGATACGACCGGCGAAGCGTTCTATATTCGCGATCAGCAAACCGGCCAGTTCTGGTCTCCCACTCCCCTGCCCGCCCGCGGCAAAACGCCCTATGTGGCGCGGCACGGCTTCGGTTACTCGGTCTTCGAGCATGAGGAAAACGGCATTCGGTCCGAACTGTGGATCTATGTGGCAATCGATGCCCCGGTCAAGTTCGCGCTGTTCAAGCTGCGCAATCTCTCGGACCGCCCCCGGCCCATTTCAGTCACAGGATACTGGGAATGGGTCCTGGGCGAGCTTCGCCATAAAACACTGTTGCACGTCCAGACCGAGCTCGACCCCAAAAGCGGCGCTCTTTTCGCGCGCAATCCTTACAACACTGACTTTCCGGACCGGATCGCCTTCGTCGATTTCCCCGACCCGATGTGCACCCTGACGGCAAACCGCACGGAATTCCTGGGGCGGAACGGAAACCTGGCGAATCCGGCGGCGATGCGGCGCCTGCGCCTGTCGGGCAAAGTCGGCGTCGGCCTGGACGCCTGCGCGGCCATGCAACTGGCCTTTGAATTGGCCCCGGGCGAAGAGCGCGAACTGACCTTTCGGCTCGGGTTCGCCCGGGACGCGGCGGAAGCGCAGCAGTTGATTCAACGTTTTCGGGGACCCGGCGGGAACCGGCAGGCCATCGAGGCCGTCTGGGAATACTGGAAACGCATTCTCGGCAACGTCTATGTCGAGACGCCCGATCCCGCCGTCAATGTCCTGGCCAATGGCTGGCTTCTTTACCAGGTGCTGGCCAGCCGCATGTGGGGCCGCACCGGGTTCTATCAGTCCGGCGGAGCCTTCGGATTTCGCGATCAGCTTCAGGACGCCATGGCGCTGATCCATGCTGATCCGCGGCTGCTGCGCGACCACCTTTTGCGCGCCGCTGCGCGCCAGTTCCGCGAAGGCGACGTCCAGCATTGGTGGCATCCGCCCACGGGCCGCGGCGTGCGCACGCATTTTTCAGACGACTACCTTTGGCTCCCCTTTGCCACCTGCCGATACGTGCGCGCCTTGCAGGACACGGGAGTGCTCGACGAGAGGATTCCTTTTCTGGAGGGGCGCCCGGTGCGTCCGGAGGAAGAGTCCTATTACGATCTGCCCCAGCAGTCCGAAGAAACCGGCACCCTCTACGAACATTGCGTGCGAGCCATCAAGCACGCCATGAAACGCGGGCCGCACGGGCTGCCTCTCATCGGCTGCGGCGATTGGAATGACGGCATGAACCTGGTGGGGGCGCAGGGACAGGGCGAAAGCGTCTGGCTGGCCTTCTTCCTTTACGACGTGCTGCAGAAATTTGCCGGTTTGGCCAGGATGCGCGACGACGACGCCTTTGCCGAATTTTGCCTGACGGAAGCGGCCCGGCTTCAGAAAGTCATCGAGGAGGAAGCCTGGGATGGCCAGTGGTATCGGCGCGCTTACTTCGACAACGGCGAACCGCTCGGTTCCATGAAGAATCCCGAATGCAAAATCGATGCGTTGCCGCAAAGCTGGGCGGTCATTTCCGGCGCGGGCGAGGCGCGCCGTTGCCAGTTGGCCATGACGGCGGTCAACGAGCGGCTGGTCCGCCGGGAAGCAAAGTTAATTCAGTTGTTCGATCCGCCGTTCGACCGGTCGCCGCTGCAGCCGGGCTACATCAAAGGGTATCTGCCGGGTGTGCGCGAAAACGGCGGGCAATACACTCATGCGGCCATCTGGACGGTGATGGCTTTTGCCCTTTTAGGCGATCACCAGCGCGCCTGGGAGCTGTTTAACCTGATCAATCCGGTGCGGCACGGCAGCAGCAGGGAAGGCATGCTGACTTACAAGGTCGAACCTTATGTGGTGGCTGCGGATGTCTATGCTGTGCCGCCGCACACGGGGCGCGGCGGCTGGACGTGGTACACCGGGTCCGCTGGATGGTTGTACCGGCTCATCACGGAGACACTGCTGGGACTGGAAAAGGAAGGGGACATCCTGCTGGTCCGCCCGCGCCTGCCCCGGCATTGGCCGCCTTTTAAAATTCATTACCGCTTTTACGAGACCTTCTATCACATCGCGATCGCACGCACATCCGAGCTTCCACTCGGCGGAAAACGCGTGATCGTGGATGGCGAAGAAAAACCGGATGAGGCGATTCGATTGGTCAATGACCGGAAGGAACACAACGTGGACATCCAAATCGGTTGAACACGCCGCCGCCCGCGCGTCTCTGGCGCGGCTACCGGAGGGAAAGGGGGGAGTTGCTAATGAGGACACATCAACCGGAGGCCCAAATTCAAAGCGGGTTTTCGATTGCTCGTTGACTTTTGGTCGTGGCGGAGCAATCTAGGGTTATTATGGCGAACCAAGCCGGCTAAAGTCCGCGCGCCGCTGGAAGCGTATCGGCGAACCCCCCTCACCTCATTTCTCCGGCACTGTGATTAGGTCGCCGTCGCGCAACCAAAACTGCGCGCCCAGATCCCACGGCTGGGTCAAATCAAACCGCAACTCGCGCGCCTCGCCGGTCAGCGAATCCTTGCGGTTCACCTGGATCGCTGTCAGGTCCGACGTTGTCAGGAGCAACTTTGAATTCCTCAGCGCCGGTTCGAGCCGGAAAACATTGTCCAGGTCGTGGAGCATGTAAGCCGACACCGCCGGCGGCTTCCTGTTTGAAGTGGACGCCCGTTCCGGCACCAGGCTCAGCTCATTGGTCTTTCCGCTGACAACCACACGAACAGTTCGCGCCAGGCAATTCGTCAGTGGGTTGACCGTCGCCTCCTGAAGTCCATACCAGCTTTCGTTCAACGGATGCACCGCTTCCGAAATCTCCACGATGTCGCCCCACTGCAACCACGGATCCGCCGCGCAATCCTCCGATTCCAGAATCTGCCTCACATTCACCTCCAACACCTCCTCTTCGCTGTTATCCTTGAGCCGATGAATCCTGATCCGCTCCATATCCGGAAACGACAGAGTAGTTTTGTCCACCTTATACGCCCGGCCGATTGCCTCCAGGAGCGTGTATCGGTTCAAATCATTCGTGCCGCGCTCGAACAGGCGCAGCTCGAACTCCGGCGCCCCCTCCCGCTTCAGCGTAATGAACTGCCTCCGCAGCGGAAATTCCATTGCGCCGTGCTCCTTCAGCAGGTTCGTGATTTCCGCTTCCGATGCCGTCGGCGGCGCAGCGGCGGCAGGCGACGGGAGCGACCGGGGCGGCGGGAGCCTCCTGACCGGACCAGTTGGCAGAAGACGGGCGGCAAGCTGCACCTGGTCCAGTGCAGACACGCCCCGTTTGTCCACAATGTTTGAGTCCGCACCGGCTTTCAGCAACACCTCCACCAACTCTCGGTTCCGCCTCTCCACCGCGATGTGGAGCGGAGTTCGGCCGCTCTCGCCGATTTGGGCATTCACGTTCGCGCCATGGCGGAGGAGCAACTGAGCGACCTGGACCTCGCCCCGATACGCGGCGGCGTGCAGCGGCGCGTTACCGGAGGGCTTCCCTGCATCCACATCGGCATTCTTCTCCAGCAATAACTCGGCAATTCCCGGCTGTCCGGCCGCGACGCCCAGTTCCACCGCCGCCAGCAACGGCGTCTCTCCGGCCGGTCCCCCGGCGTCCACATTCGCCCCCGCCTCCAGTAGCAGTCCGACCATTTCGACATGTCCGTTTCCCACGGCCATCCGCAATGCGCTCAATCCCTCCGGTCCCATCGCATTCACATCCGCGCCGTGCTTCAACAACAACTCCACCGCCGCCACGTTACCCTCCCGCGCCGCTTCAACCAGCAAGGGTCGCCCTTCCGGCAGGCTCACATTCGGGTTGGCACCATGCTCCAACAGGACCCGAACCAGTCCAGGATTGAACCGTGCAATGACCAGCGGCGTCGCGTTTGGCCCGATTGTGGGATGAGGCCGGTTCGCCACCGTCCGTGCGTTGGGTTCGGCGCCCCTTTCGAGAAGGATCTCCGCTGCCTCGACGCGGCCGCCGGCGACAGCGCTGTGAAGAGGCGTATGAGCATACGGCGTTCGCGCATTCACATCCGCCCGTTCGTCCAGCAGCAATTTGAGGATTTCAGTTGCGCCTGCCTCGGCCGCCTGGTGCAACGGAGTACCCCCCGAAGCGGCGCGCGCATTGATATCGGCACCCGCCTTGACCAGCAGCTCCGCCAGCGCTTGAAATCGTCGCGCGGCTGCTTCGTGCAGTGGGGTCTGGCCGTGGACTCCCCTCGCACTCACGTTGGCACCCCGTTCGAGCAACAGCTCAGCCATCGCTTTGTGTCCCGCCTTCACCGCTTCGTGCAAGGGTGTCAATTCACGATTGTTCCGCGCCCCGATGTCCGCTCCGTGATCCAGCAAGAACCGGACAACAGCAAGTTTTCCTTGCGCCGCCGCCAAATGCAGCCGGATATTTCCGTCCGGCGGAATACTGGCATCTATCAGGTCCGGGCTGTTCCGAATCATCTCCCTGATCCGCGCGATCTCCGCCGCTTCATCCCCTGTCCCGTCCGCCAACTGCGTCAAATCCTTCTCGGCTTTTGCCACTATGCCCAGTCCCACCAGGTTCTGCTGACTCAATCGGACCAGGGTCGGCTGGTCGGAAAACTCGTTCAGCACCCGCTGATATTGCGCCACTGCATCATTGGTCCGGCCCAGCTTCCGATACACCTCGCCCAACCGGAAAACCGCGGTCGCTGCCAAGTGCCGATCCTGATCGAACTGCCGCACCACCTCCCCGTAGGCCTCAATGGCGGCCGGCAGATTTTGATTGGCTTCTTCCTCGAACAACCCGCGCTGCAGCGCCCGCGCCAGTCCTTCCTCAGCGCCCATTCCCGGCAACACCTGCGCCAGCAATGCCGTTGCAATCATTGCAATGATCGTTCTTTTCATAGCTCACATGTTGCCGATTCAGGCCGTCTCAGTTGTCATACAATTGCAAAATCCACAGCCGCTCCTTCCGCCATCCCCGTCCCGCATTCTCTTCATGATTTGCAACTGTTCAGGCGCAAATCTCTTCACACGATTTAGCCGGCATTCCGTAGCGTGTAGCCGGTAGTCCGTAGTCCGCAGCTTACGCCTTTCTCTCCAGCCGGTAGCCCACCCCGTGCACCGTCCTGATCCACCTGGGCTGATCCGGGTCCGGCTCGATTTTTCTCCTCAAGCTCGCCACGTGATTGTCAACCGTGCGTGTGGTGGGAAACAGCGTATAACCCCAGACCGCATCCAGGAAACGTTCGCGCGACACCGGTTCGCCCTGGGCATCGGCCATCAACCGCAACATTCCAAATTCCTTCGCGGTCAAATGCAACTCTCGCCGGCCGCGCACTGCCGTCTGTCGCGCCAGGTCAATCCGGACGTCACCGAACTCCAGGACCGTCGCGCTCCTCGTCTGGCGCTGAGTGCGGCGCAACAGGGCCCTGACGCGGGCCAGCAATTCATCCGTGCTGAAAGGTTTGACCAGGTAATCATCCGCCCCGACATCCAATCCCCTCACCCGATCCTCAATCTGACCGCGCGCCGTCAACATGAGAACAGGCACTGGATTCGACAACCGCCGCAATTCAGCGCACAACGCGTATCCGTCGAGGCGCGGCATCATGAGGTCGAGCAGGACGAGGTCCGGCTTTTCGCGCAGCGCCATTTCCAGGCCCGCCAGGCCATCGACGGCCGTCATAACGCGGTAGCCCTCGCTGGACAGGCAATCGTGGAGGGCGATGCGCATCGGCGCTTCATCTTCGATCACGAGCACGCGCGGCTGGGCTGGAGCATTGTCAGTTGCATTCACAGTAGATGAAGGCTTCGCTTCAACCGGTCCGTTCCCTGCCTGCTGCAGGACACGCCGGCAACTCGATCACAAATCGGCTCCCCTCGCCGGCGTTACTTTCCACCCGCACCCGTCCGCCGTGCGCGTCAACCGCATGTTTGACGATGCTTAACCCGATGCCGACACCTTGCGTTTCACGGCGCAATTCAGAGCCGCGCCGATAGAACCGCTCGAAGATTCGTTCCTGTTCTTCGGCGGGAATTCCCGGACCGTGGTCCTGCACCCACAGCACGAAGCAGGCGTCCGACCTGTTGCCGCCACCGTGAGAACCCGGCTCAGCATCCGGCGCCGCGCGATATTCCAATCCCACAGTGACGACCCCGCCGGCCGGTGAATGTTTCACAGCATTATCGATCAGGTTGACCAGGGCCTGTTGGATGGCGCGGCCATCCAGCTCCGCTTGAGCGTCGGACCCTTCCCCGTTCGCCCCTCCGAACGATTGCTTCAAATTCACGTCGCGCTCCGCCGCATACGGCTCCATTAACCTTACCGTCTCGGCCACCACCCGTGTCAGGTCCGTCGGCTCGAACTCATACTCCTTGCGCCCCTGCTCGATTCGTGAAAAGTCCAGCACGTTCTCGATCATGCCCGACAATCTCCGGCATTCCTGCACCATGAACCGGAAATATTCCCGCTGCCGTTCCTCATCCGGCACGCGGCCGCGTTCGAGCCCCTCCGCCATCAATCGGACCGACGCAATCGGCGCGCGCAGTTCATGCGATACACTCGAGACAAAGTTCGACTTCATCTGCGCCAGGCGCACCTGGTTGTGAAATGCGCGTCGTGCCGACACGAATCCTGCCACCGCCGCGACTGCAGCCGCACCGATCAGGAGGCCAAACCACAACGTCCGTTCCCGTTGCCGGGCGAACAGCATGTCCGGGCCGATCAGATGCACGCGGGTCGTCATCAACTTCCTGCCGTTCTCTTCATAATCCGCCGAGGCCAGCACCGGACCGGGAGTAGTCGTGGCGTTTCGCTTCCAGCGCTGCCCGGAACCCGAACGCTTTCCGCCGGGCGCCAGAACCAAACTTGGAAGATTGTTGCTCGACATGAGCGCCCGGCCGGCCAACTCGAGGCTGATCCCGAAGTATTCCGGGACATCAACCTGCGAGGCCCTGCTCAACGCCGAACTGAGAAATCGGGCATTGTCAAACGGGCGCGCTATAACGTAGCCCAGTTGACGGCACGCAAACCAACCACCCCCGACCGGGCCGACGTCGATCCGTGTCGCCAGCCAAACAGACGTGGAACTCGACGAAGTCGCGACACTGGAATCGGAGGCAGCGACAGCGGCTTTCAGGCCGGTCATTTCAAACCACACAAACCGCGGCAGTGACGGCAACGCATACGTTCCATGGGTTGAAAGCAGGTCTCCCGCAAACCCCTCTTTTGTCGAACGGTCCGTGACCGTCACCACTCGCGGCAGTTGCGGTCGCACCGCGTCGAACAGTTGCCGCACCATCGTCTGCCGATCCCACTCCTCCAGTCCCCGCGCCACCGCTTCCCGCCGGGCATCATCATTCCCTGCCATGCGGGCCCCGGATTCCAGCAGGTAGCTGCTCACGGGCGTTGGGTGATTCACGACGTTCGAATAGAATCCATCCCAATCATTCACCTGTCCCCGACCCGCAAAACCATCAAGCGAATCCGCCAGTGCCAATCGCTTCAGCTCCGCCAGCGGACCAAGCGGCAGGCCCGACTCACCTCGAATATTCGGGAAGCTCTCGCCGACAATCGCGAACTGCTCGACAGCCCCGCGAACGTCTCCGTGCGCTTCCAGCAACACACCGAGCCGGAAATGCGCCACGGCTCGCCAACGGTGGGGAAGGTCCGACTCAACCGATCGATTCGCGGCCGCGATCGAGTCCAGGACCGGCGCGTCCAGCCGCGTCGCGGTCTCCCACAAGAGCCGCTCTTCAACCTCCAGTTCGGCGGGGTCGAGCGGGTTCGGTTCCGGCACGGCTTGAATGGGCGGTGGAAATTCCAGATTCCCCGCCGAATCGATGCGGAACGCCAGTCCCTGGCGCAGCCGTTCCTCCGGAACCTCCGTCAGGTCGCGCCACAACCGCTCCACAACCTCCGCCGCGACGGCTTCCGCTCGCGCCACAGCTTCATGCCGGACCAGGACACGGTCCTGCCACAAAGCCCAACCGCCGATCCCGGCCAGGAGCGTCACCGGCAGCAGGATGAACAATCCCTGCCAAAAGAAACCTGCTGTCAACGAGCGTGCAGACATAGCCGTGTGGCTGACGAGGGTAACCCGGCAGCCGCTGCGAGGTTGTCACGAATTTGCAAAAAACGTGAGCAACTATTCAGGTGAACTGCGAATGAACGCGAATCAGCGCTAATGAGGACACAGGACACATCAACCGGAGGCCCAAATTCAAAACGGGTTTTCGATTGCTCGTTGACTTTTGGTCCTGGCGGAGCAATCTCGGGTTATTATGGCGAACCAAATACCTCCCACCCTGCCTACAGGCACCATGCACGAGATCGATTACAAAATTCATGGCGACGACATGCAATTCGTCGAAGTCGAGCTGGACCCGCACGAGGCGGCGGTCGCCGAAGCCGGAGGGATGATGTACATGGAGGAGGGGATCGAAATGGAAACGGTCTTTGGCGATGGTTCGCAGCAGAACTCCGGTTTTCTTGGCGCCCTGGCCGGCGCGGGCAAGCGGTTGTTGACGGGCGAATCGCTCTTCATGACCATTTTCTATAATCGGGCTGCCGGAAAGCGGAAGGTCGCTTTTGGGGCACCGCTTCCGGGCAAGATCATTCCGGTCCATCTCATCGAAGTGGGCGGCGAATTGATTGCGCAAAAGGACTCGTTTCTGTGCGCAGCCAAAGGCGTAAGTGTGGGCATTGCCCTCAATAAAAAGATTGGCACCGGGCTCTTCGGCGGAGAAGGGTTTATTATGCAGCGGCTCACGGGCGACGGGTGGGCCTTTCTCCATGCGGGCGGCACGATTTATCGGCGCGACCTTGCGCCGGGCGAGGTCCTCCGTGTCGATACGGGCTGCGTCGTCGCCTTCCAGCCGGGTGTCGCGTTCGACATTCAATTCGTTGGCAAGGTCAAGTCCGCTCTTTTCGGCGGGGAAGGGCTGTTTTTCGCCACCTTGCGCGGGCCGGGCCGCGTCTGGCTTCAATCGCTTCCCATCAGCCGGCTGGCCGATCGCATCATCGCTTTTGCGCCCAAGTCCGGTGGAAAAGCGCGGGGAGAAGGTTCGGTGCTTGGAGGCATTGGACGCCTCCTGGATGGCAATTGATCCCTCCCGCTGCGCCCGGCGGTCACCGACCGGAATCGAGCAAAGGCCCGCGTATCTTCTATGGGCTTGTTCGAAGCGATCTCAGGAAACGGGTGAAGCTGAGCAAGCCGAGAACGAACACCGCCAGAAGAGCGACTCCCAGGACTTCCGCGGCGGGATTCTGCACTTGCGGGGGGACGTATCGGAACCACGGCAACTGCACCAGCGGCTGGTTCAGCCACCCAATGACCGGATGGTACATCAGGAATTCGGCGATAAAGATTTGCGCGACGAATGTGAACCAGATGAGCAGGGCCGCAGCGATGGCAACGATGCGCAACGACCAGCCTCCGACTCCCAGCGTTGCTTTCAGAGCAGGATGCCGCGAATGCCGTGGATGGGAGTTTAGCAAGCCCAGCCGTTCCATTTCGCCGTATTCAGCCGGCGCCAAAGCCGCGGTGGAAATGAACCCGCGCCGCACTCCTCGCAGCAGGCCGCTTGCATAGATCCGCGCTGCGAACAGACGCACCAGGACATAACTGGGGAAGACGACCAACGCCGCCACGAAGAAGTAGCGGCTCAGATAGTCCAGCACTTGCGCGGGGGTGAAGTCGCTGAAGGCAATGTCCTGACCGATAAAGGCCGGGGCGGTTTTCAAGATGATGAGGGGAATCGACAAGAGCGAATAAAGCAATGCCAACAGGAGACAAGCGGGCCATTTCCGCCGAACGATCATCCAAACGACCCGAAAGTCGTAAAACGCCCGCCATTGGGCGGTCGCAGCCTGACGGGCCTGCGCCAGCGGCACGTAAAGCATGGCGGCGATGAACAGCAAGATGCCTGCGATCCCGGTCAGCGGCCCGACGGGCGCATGTTCGTAACCCTTGGTAAATGAATTGTTCCAGCCATCGTGCCAGGCAAAGAGCCAAAGCAGGCAAGCCGGCAAGGTGAAGACCCACACATTAAAGATGCCTTGCAGGCCGATCTTGAAATTCAACCAGAGCGACTGGCAGAGAGCGGCAATCCACCGCTTCATTCGCGACCCTGGCGGGGCGTCGGTGCGAAGCCGTTTGCGAAAATTCTGCTGCAGAATCCAGTTCGGCCAATGGGCGCAGTCGATGTTTTCTTCGGCCATGTAAGCGCGAAAGTTTTGGTGACGCCTGCGTTCCGGACTGCGCTTCCACCAGTATTTGAAGGCGGCTCGTTGCATCAATCGCATCGTCCAGCC
>CAZCUL010000701.1:0-4185 GCA_964501475.1 uncultured Verrucomicrobiota bacterium
TGGTTGATCGCCTCGGTGTGAACGGTCCGGATGATGGCGAGATCATCCACGACGGTGGCCGTATAAGGAAGCAGTTCGCTGACCCAGGCGCCTGATCGGCCGTGCTGGCTGAAATGGTACTTCGATGGCGCAACCGGAAAACGGTTCTGCCCGGAAGTCATGGTCGTGAGCCGCTGTCCCATTCGCACCGACTCCGGCAAGTCCTTGTCAAACATCTCCCCCATCTTCGGCTTGTAATCGAAGAGATCGATCTGCGACGGAGCCCCCGACATAAAGAGGTAAATGATGCGTTTGGCTCTGGGCGCAAAATGCGGACGACCGGTGGGCGGAACGTTCTTTGCCTTGGCCGCGGCAAAAAGACGTTGCGGCATCAACGACGCCAGGGCCGTGCCACCGACGGCCCAGAGCGAGCGGCCAAAAAACTGGCGCCGCGTCAACAGGTGATAGTGTTGCTCCAAAGGATCCATAAGCGTCAGTTCTTGTTGATCGTTTCGTCGAGGTTCAACAGCGTATTCGCAACCAAAGTCCAGGCCGCCAATTCAGAAGCTTCCAGGTCCGAAGCAACCGGGGACTCCCCCACACCCAACAAGGTCTCCGCAGCTTCCGGTTTCTGCTCATATTCGGCCAGGTGAGCCCGGTAAAGATTCTCCAGAATGCGCCGCTCCTTCTCGTCCGGCCGCCGCGCGGTCACAAGCCGAAAACCATACTCAAGCCGATCCGGCGCGGCGCTCCCGCCTTCACGCATGATCCGTTTGCCCAAGTGGCGCGCGGCTTCGACGTATTGCGGATCATTCATGAGTGCCAGCGCCTGCAGCGGAGTGTTGGTGCGTTCCCGCCGGACGCGGCACGATTCCCGGCTGGGAGAATCGAAAGCCAGCATCGAAGGCGGCGGCGCCGTGCGCTTCCAGAACGTGTAGAGACTCCGTCGATACAAGGCTGAGCCATCATCCCTCTTGTATTTTGCCGTGCTGCTGGTGGGATAGGCTACCGCTTCCCAAATGCCGTCCGGTTGGTAAGGCCTGACCCCTTTTCCGCCCATTTCGGAGACAAGCAAGCCGCTGACCGCGAGCATATAATCCCGCAACATCTCTGCATCCATCCGGAAACGCGGACCACGGGCGGCCAGTCGATTCTCTGGATCGCGCGCCGCCACTTCGGAAGCCTGACGCGAGCTTTGGCGATACGTGGCGGAGGTGACTATCAGCCGGTGCACTTTCTTCATGTCCCAACCGCTGGCGATGAATTCGGTCGCCAGCCAATCCAATAGTTCGGGATGGGTGGGCGGTTCGCCCTGGGACCCGAAGTCTTCGGAAGTTTTGACAATGCCAGTGCCAAAGTGGTGCTGCCAAAAGCGGTTTACGGCCACTCGCGCGGTCAATGGATGACTCGGATCGACCAGCCAGCGAGCGAGTCCCAGGCGATTGGTCGGTTGATCTGCCGGAAAAGGCGGCAAGATTGCGGGGACGTTCGGATGAACCTGATCGCCCTTTTTGTCATATTCGCCGCGCTTGAGCAGGTGAGTCTCGCGCGGCTTGGCAAGCTCCCGCGTGATCAAACTGCGCGGAATGGTTTTGTCCAAAGCTTCACGCTCCTTTTTGATTCCATCCATCTGCGCATGCAACGGATCGAATACCAGCCGAGTGTCCGCGAAAGCATATTCCAGGAAATAGTCGCGGATTTCCTTCTGCTGTTCTTCGCTCCGTTTGGCAGGATCTTCCTTAACGGCTTTGCGAACATTATCCGCCAGGTCCGGCTTGCTGACCTCGCGCTGGTAACGCTCCCAGGCCAGAAGCGATTCAAAACCATTGGACCCTTGGGGAAGCTTCGAGACAATGCCCGCTTTGTCGAAGAAAGCCTTCCCGCCATATTGCGAGAAGGACCACCCATCAATCATTGCGCCCGGTTCGAATCCAATTTGTTCGGCGCCGACTTCGAGCCGCACCCATTTCCCGGCGTCCGGCAAAGGACCGATGTGACGCCGCTCGTTTGTGTCTTTCTTGCCGTGCTCGATCAGGTCTTCGCCCCAAAAGGCGCGATGCTCCCACTTGCCATCGTGAAACTCGAACATGATTTCCTTGGGAGGATTTTCCGGATCGAGAAAAACGTAGGCAAAAAGCTTGTCGCCCTTTCCAATTCGGAGTTTGTGCTTCGCGCCGGTGAAATACTGCTGGCCAAGCTTCTCAGCGGTGCGGGCGGTGGATTTCAACCCGCTCAAGACAGGGGCGTCGGCTTGGGGCGCGAACTTCCAGGCTTTGTCGTCGGTGGAGGCTTTCGCGCCTGCAGGCAGGTCGTCATCGATCCAAATGAATTCCCTGGGTTGAAGATTCCTTACTTGCTCGGCACTGAGCGGCTCCCGGTAATCAATCGCCGTGAGCGCGCCGCGGATGCCTTTCTTCACCAGTTCGATCTGCCGGTCGTACCCGGCCAATCGTTGTTTCTCATCGGCCGTGGCCAAAAGCACAACGGGCGGCGGCAGGAGCGCGTTCCCGTCCATCGGGTTTTCATCCAGGTTATTGTAAAACGCGAACAGGCTATAAAACTCCTTTTGCGATATGGGATCGAACTTGTGATCGTGACAGGCCGCGCAGCCGGCGGTCATTCCCATCCAGACTGTGGACAATGTTTCGACGCGGTCTACCGCATAGCGGACGGCGAACTCCTCTGCAATGGCGCCGCCTTCGCTGGTGGTGACATTGCAGCGGTTGAAACCGGTCGCGACAAGCTGATCGAGATTTGGCTCCGGCAGCAGGTCGCCGCCGATTTGCAGGACGGTAAACTCGTCGAAACGCATATTCTCATTGAACGCCCGGACTACCCAATCGCGAAACGGCCAAATCGATCTCTCGTTATCCAAATGCAAGCCGTGTGTGTCTCCGTAGCGCGCGGCGTCGAGCCAGTAACGCGCCATGTGTTCCCCGTAGCGCGGAGATTTCAGAAGCCTGTCCACCAGGCTTTCATAAGCCGTAGCCGACTCATCAGCCAAAAAGGCGTCAATCTCCGGCAGCGTCGGCGGCAGGCCGGTCAAATCCATCATCACACGGCGGATCAACGTCTCCTTGCTCGCTTCGGCCGCCGGCCTCAATCCTTCCGCTTCCAGCCGGGCCAGAACGAAGTAATCAATGCCGTTGCGCGGCCAGTTTCCCTCTTTGACCTTCGGCAAGCCCGGCCGCACAGGAGGTACATAAGCCCAGTGCTCCTGCCATTCGGCGCCCTGTTCGATCCACTTCTTTAAGAGCGCAATCTCTTCCGGACTCAAGGTCTTCCCAGACTTCGCCGGCGGCATGCGGTCTCCGTCTTTGGTGGCGGTGATGCGACGGTAAAGTTCACTCTTGGCGGGTTGACCCGGAAGGATAGCGTGGTACCCGCCGAGGTCGGCGAATGCGCCTTGGCGGGCGTCGAGCCGAAATTCAGCCTCGCGTGTCTTTTCGTCCGGACCGTGGCAGGCAAAGCAGTTCTCCGACAGGATTGGGCGAATGTCTCGATTGAAGTCAATTCGCTTTTCGGACTCCGCGCCAGCCCCATCCAGCGTCGCAAGCACGAAAGCAAGCGCGAGAGCGAGACATTGAGATGTCGCAAGACACTTCTTCATAATCACTTGAATCAAAAACAATACATCCATACAGCCTGAAGCAGCAAACTTCTTCTCTGCTTGGACGAGCTTCTAAGCTGTTTTGTTCGCTCGCGCAAGTCGGGCCCCGCGCCAAAAGCACCTTTGCATTACTCGCTTAGCGAGCGCGGACGGAACCGCGGGCCTACCCTGCATGGGAAAAGTTCAGAAGAAGTGGAGAATGCGCAGCGCGGCTACGGCTGCCGGGACCGAGCACTCGATCTGAGGGCGGGGCGCCTCTTTCAAGTCCGCCCCGTTGCCGAGCCAGTAACCAGTCGATGGCCAAGCTCTCTTTCGGAACGTTTCTTGGCTTTGCTGATTTTCCGGCTAAGCTGTTTGCGCGAATTGACCCATGCTCAGTGGCAAGAAGTCTCAACTCCATTTCATGAATGACCGGCGTATCGCCGTGTGGTGTGCTTTCGCTCTGCCGTTCATGAGCTTCGGCGCCGGCCTTCCCGACAAGGTCGATTTCAACTATCACATTCGTCCCTTGCTCTCAGACCGCTGTTTTGCCTGCCATGGTCCGGATGAAAGAGCCCGCAAGGCGGAGCTGCGTTTGGATCGTGAGGAAAGCGCCT
>CAZCUL010000702.1:0-9641 GCA_964501475.1 uncultured Verrucomicrobiota bacterium
AGTCGTCTTGGCCCGCGGAAACGGCATGCCATTGTCGCTCATGTAAATGATGACCGTGTTCGTCATCAGCCCCGCCGCCTCCAATTCGTCCCGGATTTTGCCAATCTCCGAATCCCACCGCGCCACTTCATCGTAATAAAGCGCCAGTTCCTCCCGGATGTTCGGATGATCCGGCAAATACGGCGGCACGATTACTTCCCCGGGTTTATGCGGCGCCGGAATCGTGCCCTTCTGATACGGCCGATGCGGGTCCACGGACGCGAACCAGAAGAAGAATGGCTCGTTCTTGGGCCGGCCTCGAATCACTTCCGCGCAATGCTCGGCCATCTCCTCGCCCGGACATTCGATCACCCGGTCCCACTCTGCCTTCTCCGCATCACCGAGATGCCACTTGCCCACGGACGCACAGTGGTAACCCCCGGCGCGCAGATGGAAAGCAAGCGACTTTTGGCCCGCGGGCAATGGTTGGTGCAGGTCCGGCGCTCCGGTGTTGTGCGGGTATCGCCCGGTTAAAATGCTCGCCCGGCTGGGGCTGCAGGACGAGGTCGTAAGAAACGCGCGATCAAACCGCATTCCTTCCCGGGCCAGCCGGTCGATGTTCGGCGTGCGAACAACCTTGTTGCCATAACAACCCAAGTCGCCTTCGCCCTGATCGTCGGCAATGAAAACGATGAGGTTCGGCCTGGGTCCTTCAGCGGCCGGTAACGCAGCCCCCGCCCGCGCGATGACAAAGCCCAATGCAAAACAGGCAAGGGTTCGTGCCAGGAGGATCATGCGCCGACTCTGCAACCGGGTTGACAGGGATCGCAAGGGGATTCTATAACGCCGGCATACTTCGAGCCTATGCTTTTGCTTTTCGTCCATGGATGGAGCGTGACCAGCACCGAGACTTACGGTGAATTGCCCGAAGCCCTCGCCCGCCACGCGCCCGCCGAGTTGAACCTGGAAGTGCGCCACGTTTACCTGGGCCGCTACATCAGTTTCCATGACGAAGTGACCATGGACGACATCGCGTGCGCGTTCGACTTCGCGATTCGCGAGCAGATTCCGGGGAACAAGGATGCGAAGAAGCCTTTCTCCTGCGTGACGCATTCGACGGGTGGGCCGGTGATTCGCACCTGGGTGGACAAGTATTATGGAGCGGCCAAACTCGGCCAATGCCCACTGAGGCACCTTGTCATGCTCGCCCCGGCAAATCACGGGTCCGCCCTGGCTCAATTGGGCAAAAGCAGGCTCGGCCGCATCAAGGCCTGGTTCCACGGCGTTGAGCCAGGCAAAAAGGTCCTGGATTGGCTGGCGCTCGGCAGCGGGCAACAGGTCGAGCTCAACCGCGCTTACCTCGCTTATCAGCCGCCCGAAAAGCGCTTTTTCCCGTATGTCATCACCGGCCAGACAATCGACTCCAAGCTCTACGATCATCTCAACAGCTATACCGGCGAGGTTGGCTCCGACGGCGTGGTGTGGGTGGCCGCCGCCAATATGAACTTCCGCTACGTGCGGCTGAAACAAAGCGAGGAAGTACTCTCGAAGCGGCCGCTCATTCAGCGATTGCAAGTGGACGCTGGCCCCAAAGGCCCGCCGCCCACGCCGCTCGCGGTCATTCCCCGCACGAGCCATTCCGGGGGCAAAATGGGAATCATGCGCAGCGTTGAGGCGGACGATCCCCCCAAACCGGCGGTGCAGTTGATCCTGGCGGCGCTGAAAGTGAACACGCCCGCCCAATTCGAGACGGCGCGCCGGCAATTCGAGCAGGTCACGGAGAACACGCAGCGCAACGTCGCTTCCCCCGACAAAATGGATCGTTACGCGATGCTGATCTGGCGGCTCTTCGATGACACGGGACTAGCGATCACGGATTACGACCTCCTCCTCCTGGCCAGCGCCCGGTATCATCCCGATCTGCTGCCGAAAGGCTTTTTCGTGGACCGGCAGGGAAACGCCATGGACCGCAATACGCTCGCTTATTACGTGAACTATGACCGGATGAAGACGGTGGCCGACGGCAAAATCGGGTTTCGCGTCGTAGCCCGCCCGAACGAGGGTTTTTCCTACTATCTGGCGGGCGAGTTCCGTTCCGAGAACCTACCGCTGGATACCTTGCTTTGCCCGAACGAGACTCTGATTGTGGACATCATCCTCAAGCGGCGCGTGGACCAGGAGGTGTTTCGGCTCGACGGAGTGGATCGGCGGGGCCGATTGCCGCGAGTAAACTTCAAGCGCGTCCGCCCTTCAGGTGAAACGACGCCCCCGGCCTGACGCGTGGAGCCTCGCCACGGGACGGAGCGCGGCTGTTTTCAGCCGCAGCAGATGGGAAGCGCGATGACGCGGGAGAATTCCCCCAGGCCCTTTCGAGTTCGTTCACGCTGCGGCTGGGGACAGCCGCGCTCCGCAAAATTGCTGAACCATCTGGATTCGGGTTTGCGCCGCCTCCGCTTTCTGGTTCATGCTGTCGTGAATCCAACTCCACGAGACTTGAACTCTCTATTGACATCCGGTTTATTCCGTCCCCGGCGGGACGCCTTGTGGTCGCTCTCTCACCTGTCGCGAATGTTTCTATTTCTGTGCGCGACGGCGCGGGCTGCGACCGCCGCTGAGCCCGCCGGCGGCGGTGCCGGTGTTGATTTCTTCGAGCGGCGCATCCGGCCCATGCTCGTGGCTGAATGTCAGGAGTGCCACAGCTCCGCCAAACGAAAGGGCAGCCTGGCTCTCGATCATCGTCGGGGCTGGCGCAAGGGCGGCGATTCCGGGCCCGCTATCATCCCGGGCGATCCGGCCCGCAGCCTTCTCATCCAGGCGATCTCCCACACCCATCTCGAACTCAAGATGCCCCAGAAGGCGCCCAAACTGTCGGCAGCAAAGATTGCAGACTTTGTCGAATGGGTGCGCATGGGCGCGCCCGATCCTCGCGATGAAGCGGACGCGACGGCCGCGTCCGGCCGCTCGGACTGGCCGGCGCTCCTTGCCGCGCGTCGTGATTGGTGGAGCCTCCAGCCCCTGCGCAAGCCTGCTCTGCCCGCCGTCCGGAACCGCGATTGGTCCGATCATCCAGTGGACCGTTTCCTTCTCGCCGGGCTTGAAAAACATCGACTCGAGCCTGCGCGGGCGGCCGATCCGAGAACGCTTCTTCGCCGGCTGAATTTCGTTCTGATCGGCCTGCCTCCCGAGCCCGGGGAGATCGAGGACTTCGTCGGGGCCTTTCAACGCGAGACCGCATCCGCCATTGAACAAGCTGCCGATCGTCTGCTGGCTTCGCCGCATTTTGGCGAGCGCTGGGCGCGGCACTGGATGGACCTGGTCCGTTACGCGGAGACGCACGGCAGCGAAGGTGATCCGGACATTCCCCATGCCTGGCAGTATCGGGATTACCTCACGCGCGCCTTCAACGCCGATGTTGGTCTCGATCAATTGATCCGCGAACACATCGCCGGCGACCTCCTGCCTGAGCCGCGGCTCAATGCCGCCGACGGTCTGAACGAATCGATCATCGGTCCGGCGTTCTTCCGCCTGGTCGAGCACGGGTTTCAGCCGGTCGATTCGCTCGAAGAACAGGTCCGGACGGTGGAGAACCAGATCGACGTGTTCGGCAAGGCGTTTCAAGGACTGACGCTGGCGTGCGCGCGCTGTCATGACCACAAGTTCGACGCAATCAGCCAGCGCGACTATTATGCGCTGCACGGTATTTTCGCCAGCGCCCGGCCCGGGCAGGTGACCATCGACACGCCGGATTTGCTGAAGCGTCATCGCGACGAGTTGAAGAGGCTCAAGGGCGAAATCAAACTGGAACTGGCCGAAGCCTGGATGGCCGCTGCCGAAAAAGTTTCCGAACGTCTCAGAAGCTCCTCGGCCAATGAAAACGGTCCCGCGGCCCGGCGCGACGCGCTCGAAGCGGCTCGAAAGGAACCATGGAAACTCGCGCTCGAAGATGCTGCCGAAAACAGGGAGAACCCCCTCCATGCCTGGGCGCGGCTCCGGGACAAGGACGGCGAAGCGTTCGCGTCCGGCTGGCGCGAACTCTCCGGCGCGCTCAACCGTGAACTCGAAACGCGCCGCTCCTTCAACCGCGAACGGTTCCGTCCCCTCTGGGACCTCGCGGGCGGGGATTATCAGAAGTGGTTCAAGCACGGCGCCGGGCTCCCGGATACGCCTTCCCCCAATGGCGAGTTCTTCATCGAGACGGACGGCGACGCGGTGCTGACGGGGCTGCTTCCAGCCGGTGTTTACACACACCGGTTTTCCGAACGCCACAATGGCGTGCTCGTCTCGCCGCGGTTCCGGCTCGATTCGGCGCTGTCGGTCCGCATGATGGCGAACAAAGGCGGCGCAGTGCGCCTGATCGTGGACAACTATCCGTTGGGAAACAACGACACCTATCCGCGAGCCCGGCCCGAATCCACGGCCCTGGCCTGGCAACGGCTAGACACCACCTACCGCAAAGGGTCCTGGGCCTATCTGGAGTTCACCACGGTCGAGGATTCGACCCGCCCCGAACGCGGCAAGAATGCGAAAAACGACGGCCGCTCCAGCTTCGGTGTTGCCGAGGTTGTCCTGCACGATCATCGGGAGGCGCCGAAAGCGAAGGCCATTCCGGCCGCGTTGCTCTACCGCGGCGAACCACCGCAGTCCGTTGCCAAACTTGCCGAACGGTATCAAGAGCTCGTGATCGAAGCGGTGGATGCCTGGCGCGCCAACACTCTCGACCGCGAGCAAGTGGCATTTCTGGATGATCTCGTTCGCCGCCGTCTGCTGCCCGCGCATCTTCCGGAACTCGAATCGTGCCGCCCGCTGGTCGCGCGTTACCGGGAGCTTGAATCCGACGTCCCAGTGCCGCGCCGCGCTCCCGGTGTCATCGAAGCCGCGGGTCACGACGCTCCCTTTCTGGTTCGCGGCGACCACGCGCAGCCGTCGGACCCGGTGCCGCGCCGCTACCTCGAAGTCCTCGGCAGTTCGCGTTGCGACGCTCCGGGCAGCGGCCGGCTCGAACTTGCCCGCGCCATCACCAGCCCCGACAACCCGCTCACGAGCCGGGTCATGGTCAATCGCGTCTGGCAGCACGTCTTCGGTCAGGGCCTCGTCCCTACCGTGGATAACTTCGGACGGTTGGGCGAGCTGCCGTCGCACCCGGAACTGCTCGATTATCTGGCGGTTCGTTTCCAGGAGATGAACGGTTCGCCGAAGAAGATGCTCCGGTTCCTCGTGACCACGCGCGCATTTCAAATGAGCAGCGAAGCGTCCGAGCCGGCGCTGAAGATGGATCCCTCCAACGCCTGGCTCCAGCACATGGCCGTGCGGAGGCTCGATGCGGAGGCCATCCGCGACTCGATGCTCGCGGTTTCCGGCGCGTTCAACCCGCAGCTTCATGGTCCGCCGGTGCGGTCGAGTCCGCTCGATCATGGACGCCGCAGCATTTACCTGCCCGTGCGCCGCAGCGCCGCGCATCCGTTCCTGGAAGTCTTCGATGCGCCGCGCCCCACCACGACACGCGGCCGGCGCGATGTCACGACGCTGCCGGCGCAGTCGCTAACGCTGCTCAATGATCCGTTCGTCACCACCCTCGCCGCGAACTGGGCCGGCGAACTGGTGAAAGATCAATCACCCACCGTCGAGGCGCGGATCGAACGCATGTTCGTGCGCGCGCTGGGCCGGCCGCCTCTTCCCGATGAGCTATTGGTCGCGCGGGAATACCTTGATCAGACAGCCGCAGCCAAGGGTTCCGCCGATGAGCCTCTGCGAAGCCTCCCTTCCCCGTGGGCCGCCCTGGCCCAATCGCTGTTCAACCTGAAAGAGTTCATTTACCTGAGATGAAGTAGATGAAGCAGCCATTCTCATTTTAACCGGCGCGCGGCTCGCCCCAGCCGCAGCAGATCGGAAATGCGATGCACGGGAGAATCCCTCCCAGGGCCCCTTTCGAGTTACCTACCCGCGGCGGCTGAGGACCGCCGCGCTCCGCAAAATCAGATTTCCTGAGATGAAGAGGTTCCGATTGTCTCCTCCCGACGATCTCTGCTAGATTCCCTGCCGTGAACGCGCCATCAAGGCCTTCCCCGCACCCGCCCATTTCCCGGCGTGACATGCTCCGCCGTTGCTCGATGGGCTTCGGCCTCGCAGCGCTGTCCGGCCTGCTGGCAGACGGGGCATTCGCGGGCTTTGCCCGGGGCGCTTCCCGCGCCGGTTCCTTCGCTCCCATCCCTCCGCGATTCCGCGCGAAGGTCAGGAACGTGATCTTCTGCTACATGTCCGGCGGCGTGTCGCACGTTGATTCCTTCGATCCCAAGCCCGAACTGGCGCGGCGGCATGGCCAGCCCATGCCGGTGCCGGTCAAGCCCACGATGTTCAACAACAACGGGAACATCATGGCCAGCCCGTTCGAGTTCCAGCGCCGCGGCCAGAGCGGCCTTCCGGTCAGCGACCTCTTCCCGCATGTCGGCGCCCTGGCAGACGACCTCGCAGTGATCCGTTCGATGACAAGCAAGGTCAGCGAGCACGCGCAGGGCAATTACTTTTTCCACAGCGGCCAGCCCTTCTCCGGGTTCCCCAGCGCCGGGGCGTGGATCAATTACGGTCTCGGCAGCGAGAGCCGCGACCTGCCGGGATTCGTCGTGCTGGCCAGCGGCGGAATCCCGCACGGGGGAGTGACACTCTTTGGCAGCGGCTTCCTGCCGGCGGAACACCAGGCGTCGCTCATCAATCCGGAGAAGCCGGACGCGCTCGACAACATCGTCCCGCGTGAGCCCGACCAACGCCAGCGCCGGCGGCTGGAATTCATCAACCGGCTGGACCGCGGTTTTTTGCGCCAGGTGCAGGAGAACCCGCAGGTCGAGGGAGCCATCCGGAATTACGAGCTGGCCTACCGCATGCAATCCGCCGTGCCGGAACTGGTCGATCTATCCAATGAAACCGAGGCGACGAAGAAACTTTACGGACTGGATTCGCCGGACAAACAAAAAGCTGCTTATGCGCGCCAATGCCTGCTGGCGCGGCGGCTGGTCGAGCGCGGCGTGCGCTTTATCGAATTGACCTGCCTCAACGAGGGCATCGGCGCCGGCAACGCGCCCAATCCCTGGGATCAGCACAGCGCTTTGCAGAAAGGCCATGCGGCCATGGCCCACCAGGTGGACCAACCCATCGCCGCGTTGATCCGGGACCTCAAGGCGCGCGGGCTGTTCGAGGAAACGCTCATCATCTGGTCGGGTGAATTCGGGCGCACGCCCTTCTCGCAAGGCAGCGACGGGCGCGATCACAATCCCTACGGATTCACCCTCTGGCTGGCCGGGGGCGGCATCAAAGGCGGCACCATCCACGGCGCCACCGATGAACTGGGCTATCACGCGATCGAGCATCCGCGCACCGTTTACGATCTCTGGGCGACCGTGCTCCACCTGCTGGGCCTGGACCATTACGAGCTGACCTACCGCTTCGGCGGACGCGACTTCCGGCTCACCGATGTGCACGGAAACGTCATCCGCGAAGTGCTCGCCTGAATAGAAAAGTTGCTGTCGCGCGACCCCTGAGTGATTCAAGCGACCCGGTTTCGAAATGCGCCGGACAGGCGAGCAGGCGCGCAAGGGTTGGAAGCGCCCAACGAGGGCTATTCGCTTGCCGCTCCCCGCCCCGCTCCTATAGATCATCGCCGTGCAACTGGACCGGCAACTTCCCATTTTAATCACCGGCTCGAGCGGGCGCCTCGGACGGGCGGCGGTGGCTGCCCTCACTTCGGCCGGCTGGACAGTCCGCGGCTTTGACCGTGTGGCGAGCGGGACCGCCCGGGAAACGGCGGTGGGCGATCTGGCGGATGCCGCCGCGGTCTCGAAAGCGGCGCGAGGCGCTGGAGCCTTGGTTCACCTGGGCGCAACACCGGATGACGATGACTTTTTCAAACAGCTCCTGCCGGGCAACGTCATCGGTCTCTACAACGTCATGGAAGCTGCCCGGGCAGCCGGTATGCAGCGGATCATCCTCGCCAGCACCGGCCAGGTGAATTGGTGGCAGCAAATCGAAGGGCCTTGGCCGAATCGCGCCAATGATCCCGTCACTCCGCGGCATTGGTATGCGGCCACAAAGGTGATGGCTGAAGCAGCCGGATACGCTTATGCCCGGGCTTATAATATGACCGTGCTGGTCGTGCGGCTCGGCTGGTGCCCGCGCACGCGCGAGCAGGTCGCCGAAATTGCCGCGCTTGAACGGGGGCAGGACACTTACTTAAGTCCTGCCGATGCCGGGCGCTTTTTTGTGCGTGCGATTGAAGCGCCGCTCCAACCGGGCTTTCACGTCGTCTTCGCCACCAGCCGCCCGATCCGGCGCGCGATCCTTGACCGGGAACCTGCGCGACGCTTGCTCGGCTTTGAGCCACAGGACCAATGGCCTGCCGGGGCGGAGGAAGACTTGAATCCGGCCGGGTAAATGTCTGACTCGCCGGACCTGCTCCGCGTCCTCCTGGCTGCGCGGTTGGAGAAACGGCTTTTAGATTGAAAATCCGATGCAACCGACCGGGCGAAAGATCGAGCATCTGTTTGTTTACGGGACGTTGTGCCGCCAATGCCGTCATCCCATGCACAGACTGCTCCTGGCGCATGGAACCTACATGGGTGAAGCCTCCTTTCAGGGCAGGCTCTTCGCTGCCGGTGGCTTTGCCGCGGCGATTCGTTCCTCCGATTCCAATGACCGCCTCCATGGAGAGATTTATTTGCTCAAGGAGCCGGCATCCGCGGTTTTGTTGCGGCTGGACGAATACGAGGGTTGCGGCCCTGCCGAAGCAAAGCCGTTGTTTGTTCGTGAAGCGGCTCGGGTGATCTGCTCTGGCGGCGAGGTCGTGAACGCATGGATTTATCTTTACGCCCGCTCGACCGGAAGCCTGCGGCAAATCGTTTCCGGCCGATGGCAAGATGGCGTGAGGGGCTGATGCTGTTAGTGACCAGTCGCGGATTCCGCCGACGAGCGGCTCTCTCCGATTCGGTAAAGATGCGTCTTGGTGCGGAGAAACAACGCATTTCCAGACACGGCGGGGGAAGCCATGAAGCCGTCGTCCAAATTGTTCTCCGCGAGCACTTCGAAATCGCGCTCTGCCTTGATCACCGCAGTCTTGCCTTCTTCGCTGAAGAAATAAATGCGACCGTTTGCATGAAGGGGCGACGCGGAATAGTTGCCGCCGACGCGCTCGTTCCAGACTTGTTCCCCCGTCTTCGCTTCGAGGCAGCTCGCAATTCCGCCGTCGTCGATCATAAACAAGAGCTCATCCACCAGGATGAGCGATGGTTTCTTGGGGACGTTTCGCTTCACGCGCCATTCGATGTGGCTCTCGGTCGCGTCGCCTCTGCCATCCGGCCGGACGGCCAGCACTTCGCCCTTGGACCATCCGCTCGGAAAGAAAACCAGGCCGTGTCCCACCACCGCTCGCGTGCCTGCCGAGTGGCTGGTTCGCTCTTCGATGCGCCAATACTCTTTGCCAGTGAGCGGATCGTAGCCGTAAGCCGCCTTTGCGCCCTGGCTGATCAACAGCGGCCTGCCCTCGAAGGAGGTCACGTGCGGCGTCGCGAATGCCTTCCGCCAATCGCCATCGGCGTCCGGTTTGCCGTCAGGGCCGAGGTCTTTGAAATCAATCGAGCGTTCCGTCCGCCAAACGGTCCTGCCGGTGTTCTTATTCAAAG
>CAZCUL010000703.1:0-3033 GCA_964501475.1 uncultured Verrucomicrobiota bacterium
GGACCTCCCCTTCCCTTTTCCTACGCTCGAGGCGGAAACGGCCGAAGGGCGCTGGCAGCGGGTGGATGCGACACTTGGGGCGCCGGCGGGCAAGACCAAGAACGTGGCGGTTGATCTCTCGGGCAAACTTCCGGAAGGCGCGCGCCGCTTGCGCATCGGCAGCGCCTTTGAAATTCATTGGGACCGCATTGCGCTTCTGGAAAGGCTCGACTCGAACCAAACGCGAATAACGAAGCTGGTTCCATCGACTGCAGACCTGCATTGGCGCGGGTTCAGTGAATACGAGGATTTGCCCTGGTATTTGCCGCTGACGCCCGATTACGACCGGGTTCAACAGGCGCCCATGTGGCGGCTTACTCCATCGGGTTGGTGCACCCGTTATGGCCCTGTGGACGAGCTGCTGGCCTCGAGCGACAACGCGCTGGTGCTGCTCAATGGTGGCGACGAATTGACGCTCCATTTTGCTGCGGACTGGGTGCCTGCCAGGCTGCCGGGTTACCGGCGCGACTTTTTCCTATATTCGACAGGCTGGGACAAGGATGCGGATTTTCATTGTGTGAAGGGATTGGAAGTCGCGCCATTGCCGTGGCGTGGCATGGACGATCAGCTTTACGGAAAGGAAGCCCGGCCCGCTTTTCCAAACGACGACTGGATCAGGAGATACAACAGACGCTGGGTGGGCCCGAGGATTCTGGCGCGAGACTGAGGGGCATTCCCTCGCGGCCAAAAAAAAACGCAGCCGGAAACGGGTTCCGGCTGCGGTTTCTGGAGGGCGCGCTAAAACGCTTTACTGTTTGCGGACCGGCGGAGCCTCTTCGGCGCCGCTCTGCGCAACCAGCGAATGGCGCAGCTTCGCGAGCGTCAGCTTCTCAGTGACGTCACGGTTCAACTCAACGCTGGCGCTAAGCTCGTTCTTGGCTACGTAATAGCGATACGTCTCAAGGGCAGGCCAGGCGATCAGTCCTGCCACGACGGCGGTTCGAATCCAATTTTTTGTCTTCATCTGTTTACCTTTCTACCCCCGGTAAAGGGCGCTTTGCTGAGGCCATCGCCCGTTTCGGTTCTGGGTTAAGCAGGTTTTTCTCGGTTCGGGAAGAATCGGCCGAGACGCCTGCGTGGCCCGGCAGTTTTGACCCGAATTTGGACAATTTGAGACAGGCGGAGCGCGTGCCCTCCCTCAGCGGTGGTCCGCAACGCTCATCGGAGAACGGGAAACCTGCCTGGGAACGGTCACTGACGGTTGCTGAGAAACGTTGACAGCGCCTTCGAGGATCATTATGCCGCTGGGAACAGGAATTCTCCGATGCGCCCGGGCAAAACCAGATTCGAGACTGCATTGCAGGTCCGGCCCGACGACATCGACATGAACCAGCATGTGCACAGCAGCCGTTAGCTGGATTACGTTTTGGCGGCGCTCTACGATCAGATGGCCCGTTGTTATGGAAAGTGATGGAGGCATTTATCGAGGCCGGGTTCGCTTGGGTGATAAAAGCGGGCCACGTGGACTTCAAGCGGCCAGGGGAGAGTGGTTGCTGGTGCGCACCTGGGTGGACGAGATCCGGGTGCAATTCGAAATCGCCCGAAGGCATTCGGGAAAGCTGGCTGCCAGCGGCTATTGTGATTACACGATGATCGGCCTCGAGACCGGTCGGGCGCAGGCGATTCCGGACTGGATTGTGGGGAAATACGCGATTTAAGCCGAACAGGAAAACGACCAAGCGGTTGGGCTGGTAGGGTTTGACAAGCCTTGGGGCCGCCCTCATAGTCGCCTGGATTTCCAATTGACCAAGCCACAGACGTGGAGCTGAACAGTGGCCGCAAAAGACGATTATCTGATCGAAAAACTGGTTGAACTGGGCTACGTGACCGACGAGCAGGTGGAAGGGTTGCGTCCCCAGGCGGAGGCTTCAGGCCAGGGAGTTATCGATCTGATGCTGGATCAAAAGATCGTCACCCCTTCCATCGTTACCACCGCCAAGGCAGCCCATTTCGGAGCCGAAGTCGTTAATCTCGCCGACGTGCGCCTGGACGACGACGTGATTTCGGCCATTCCGCGTCACATTGCCAAACGGTACCGGGTCATTCCCGTTTACCGTCACGGCAACAACATCACTATTGCCATTTCCGATCCTTCGGACCTCGACACGATTGACAGTCTCCATCACCTGCTCAAAGCCGAAATCGACCTGAGCGTGGCCACTGACGAGGACATCGAGACGGCGCTCAAGAAGTACTACGGCGCGGCGGACGATTCGGTGGGGAAAATGATCCAGGACATCACCGAGGGAGAGGTCGAGATCGGTCCGCTCCCAACCGGAGGGGGAGCCGACGATGGAGCGACAGTCGATGCCGATGCGCCGATCATCAAGCTCGTGAATGGGCTGATCGTCGAGGCCTTTCGCGCTCGCGCTTCAGACATTCACCTGGAGCCCCTGACAAAGACCTTTCGTGTGCGGTATCGGATTGATGGGGTTCTGCACGAGATGAAAAGCCCGCCCAAACGCTTGCAAGCGTCGATCATCAGCCGGCTGAAGATCCAGTCGAACATGTCCATCGCCGAGAAGCGCGTCCCCCAGGACGGTCGCATCCAGACTTCGATTGCGGGCAAAATGATTGACTTGCGCGTCTCCTGTCTGCCGACCAGCCATGGGGAGAGCATTGTCATGCGTATCCTGGACAAGGAGGGACTGAAGCTGGGCCTGGCCGAGTTGGGCTTTTTTACCGACGATCAGCAAACTTTTGAGCGGCTGATCGGCCTGCCCGACGGCATTTTGCTGGTGACCGGTCCGACTGGTTCGGGCAAAACGACCACGCTCTATTCCTGTCTAAACTTTATCAATCGTCCGGATCGAAAAATCATCACCGTGGAAGACCCCGTCGAATATCAGTTGGCCGGAATCAATCAGGTGCAGGTGAGCGAGGCGGTCGGGCTGACCTTTTCCGCGGCCCTGCGGTCGATCCTGCGCCAGGCGCCGAACGTGATCATGCTGGGTGAAATCCGCGACCTGGAAACAGCCACCATCGCGATCAACG
>CAZCUL010000704.1:0-8207 GCA_964501475.1 uncultured Verrucomicrobiota bacterium
CCAGACGTGATTCTATTGGGCTTCCCAAGCCTTGCGAATCAGTTTCCCCACAAGAGCCGTTCGCGTCGCGAATTGCAATCACCACCCGGCGGGTCGAAGCTCGACTTGCCAAAACTGGCTGCCGGGGCTGGAATCGCACCAGCATTCGCGCCTTCAAAGGGCGCTGTCCTACGATTAGACGACCCGGCAATGAATTTGCCTGCCATCCGTAGCTCTGAGCCGTGATGGACAAGGCCCTGCTTCGCGCAAGGCTACGGAGGGCATCCTACAGTCTGATCCAGCCGTACGCTGGCTCAGAGCGAAGGATGGTGGAGCCGGAGGTAGTTGCAACCTCACCCTACCGGATTAAAAGTCCGGTGCCGATCTGCTGTGGCTTCGACTCCGTGAAATTGGCCTGCCGTGCCGTAGCTCGCGACGTCAATCAAGCAAAGCCGCCTTCACTGCGCTACGGCGCGGCAGCCTCGCTCGCTCCTACGTCGCAAGCGAAGGCTGGTGGGCGAGAGAGGACTTGCATCCCGCCACGGCGGGACTCACAGATTCTCGATCTGTGGGGTCTGCTGTTCCCGCTTAACCACTCGCCCAAAAACTGGAGCCCCCACTCGGAGTTGCACCGGGCTTATTCGCTTACCGAGCGAATGCATCGCTGACAATGCTTTGAGGGCGAAATGAAAATGGTCGGCGCGAGACGACTTGCACGTCCAAGGCTGCCTGATTCTGAGTCAGGTGGGTCTGCTGTTCCCCGCGAACCACGCGCCGATGAAATTGGCGTCCCTGACCGGCTTCGCTCCGGTGATTTCCTGCATGAGAGGTAGGCGTGTTGTCTGACGCTTAGGATGCGCCCGCTCTGTGCTTCGAGCTATGGAGACGAAGTATCAATGACTCAAATGGTACGCGCGTCAGGCCTGCCATCCGTAGCTCGAGCGAAGGATGGTAACGCTCCCGCCTTCGCACTCGTGCTACGGCGGGCAGGCCGGAACCCGGCACTGATCCAGTGCGACTCCATTTATAAGACGGACGGCTTTCTTTGAGCTACGCGCGCCCGAAACTTGTAGGAGACGAGGTGATGAGTTCTCATTCTGAAGTCCATCGTTTCGTAAACTGAGACAATCAGAGCCTCCTCACGTCGTCTCCTACAATGAACGGAATGGCAGAATGTCGTGGACTTGCACCACTTGCTCGAAGGCACGCAGTCGTTAGCACCGAGGCCCAGTTCGCTTGACCGGTTGACATTCCTTGCGCTTCGCGCAAATGGCGAAGGGAAAATCGCCGGTAGCCGAAATGCGTGAGACTCTGCCATCGGTCATTGGCTATTGCGCCGAAGGCGCTGGTTCGCGTGGCAAATCCCTATTGTCGGTCTGACCGATGCTTCGGGACGGCCAGCACCGCATCGAAGGCCGGTTTGGGCTGTTTGTTCCGATCGTACAGCAACGGGTAATTGGTTCGCCCCGGAATCGGATAGCGATTTTTCCAGGACATGCCGTCGTGAACGCCCCAAAAAGTTACCCGGGCGATCTTGTCCCGCTTGCGATGGAAGATCTCAAACAACTCGGCGTAGCGCGCGGCGAGCTTTCGTTGCATCTCATCCGGGAGTCCCGCGGCAAAAGGATCGAAGAAGGTTTTGAATTCCTCCAACTGGAATTGTCCGTGACTCATCACCGTGCCGATGATCTGGCCCTCTTTCGTCAGGGGCAGGACGTCCACCTCCAGTTCCGTGATCATCACCTTCACGCCCAGCGCCGCGTAAGCGTCAATGGCCGCTTTGATGTATTCAGCCTTCGGGTAGTTGAGTCCCCAATGGCCTTGGATCCCGACGCCATCAATTCGAATGCCCTCCGCTTGCAGCATCTTTACCATGCGCACGATGCCATCCCGTTTCGCAGGCCGCCACGCGTTGAAATCGTTGTAGTACAGTTCGGTGTCCGGCGCATATTGGCTCGCAAACTTGAACGCCAGTTTCACCAACTCATCGCCGCTGCCAACGGCGTTCACCCAGGTTGTGGGGCGGTATGATCCGTCGTTGTCTATGACTTCATTGACGACGTCCCACGCGTGGATCCGCCCCGCGTACCTTCCCGCCACCGTTTCGATATGACGGCGCATCCTTTCGATCTGGGCTTCGCGGGTGTTCGACTGGCCGTTCTCGTCTTGAAAAAACCACGCCGGCGTTTGATTGTGCCAGACCAGGGTGTGGCCGACGATGAACATGCCGTTCGTTTCTCCAAAGGCGACAAACGCATCGGCAGGTCCAAAGTCATACACACCCGGCCGGGGATTGATCGGCGCGGTTTTCATGACGTTCTCCGCCGTGATGCTGTTGAACTGGCGCAGCACGATTTCACGCGAGGCCCTGTCGCGACCGGAAACGATGGCGTCATTAACGGCGGCTCCAACCAGAAAGGCCTCCTGGTAGGCCTCCTTCAAAGTTGCCTGGCCCCGCGCGGGGTTGGTGTGGGCACACCCTCCAAGGAACAGAAGCGTCACGATCAAGCCTGAGATCTGAATGGATTTCTTCATGTCTTTCAGGCGTTGAACCGCAGATTCATTTTGGGTGTTCGGTAACGGGTTCGGATTCGCGAGAAGTCTATGATTCATGCGGACGGATACAACCAGATAAAGGCCGCCGGCTCTCTTTGAGCTACGCGCGCATTGGTGGCCGCCTGCAAAGGCTGGCGGAATGCCGTGGACTCGCACCACACTCCCCTTTCGGGGAGCCCACTGTTTAGCAAACAGGTCCGGCCCGCTCGTCCGGTTGACATTCCAAATTGGCCTGCCGCGCCGAAGCTCGGAGAGCGAAGGCTGGTCGGCGTGGGGAGAGTGGACTTCCCAAGTCTTGCGAGTCAGTTTCCCCAAAAGAGACGTTCGCTTCGCGACAAGCAAAGCACTCTCAAGGCTGTTCGATCTTGAGTCGAACCGGTCTGCTGTTCCCGATCAACCACACGCCGGCTTGCCGAGCCGAAACTCGACGAGCGAAGGTTGGTCGGCGACCCGGGAGTGGACTTCCCAAGTCTTGCCAGATGGTTTCCCCAAACGGGCTGGTTCGCTGTCGCGAACTGCAAAGCACCCGGAAGGCTCGGCGATTTTAAGTCGCCGGGGTCCGCTATTCCCGCTGAAGCCAGTCGCCGTGAGATGGCCTGCCGAGCCGTAGCCTGCGAGCGTGTCGAGCCCGCCTTCGCTCTATCGAGCTCGAACCAATGACCGATAACCCGATTCTTCGGCCCATCAAAATATAAGCGGGCAAGAAAGCGACTGTGGAATTGCCCGGTGTGCTGAATGTTGCACCACCGTCGCAAGCGACGGACCGGATTTGCACCGGTATCGCCGGGTTCACGAGAACCCACAATCTACGGCCCGCTGAAAATACCTGTTGACATACATTGCACTGCGATGTAGTTAGCGGTTCATGAAACTTGAAAAAGAACTAGTGGCTGCTTCTTCGGTACCGCTCGTACTTTCTATTCTTTCCGAAGACGACAGTTACGGTTACGCGATCATTCAACGCGTCAAGGAACTTTCCGGCGGCAAAATCGAGTGGACCGATGGCATGCTCTATCCTGTGCTGCACTGGCTTGAGGACCGACGTATGGTGCGCAGCCGTTGGGAAAAAGCCGAGTCAGGCCGCAAGCGAAAGTATTATTCGCTCCAACCGGAAGGCCGACAGGCGCTACGCGAACAAAAGGAACAATGGACCGTTGTCACTTCAACCCTTAACCAAATCTGGAAACCTCAACATGCATAATCTCGACAAACTAATCCTGGAATGGCGTAAAAGGGCGGCGACGCCCAATGTCAGCGCTGAAACGCTCGATGAACTTGAAACGCATCTGCGCGAAACCACAGAACAGTTTGTTCGTTCCGGGATGCCCGTCTCAAACGCTTTTCAACGCGCCGTTACCGAGCTTGGCACGATGCCCAGGATTTCTTCAGAGTTTCGAAAGCTCGATCAACCGATATGGCTTCCAGTCAAGCTGGCAATCGGCGTAACCGCCCTGACGGCATTAGTCACTGCGATTGCCGTCATCGGCCGCTTGGATTCCAGCGCGGCCAGCCTGTTACTGGCCACGCACGTTTTTGTGGTTACTCTCGGTTACACCATTACGCTGCTCATCGGCGGATTGGGAATTTGTTTCGTCAGCCAACGATGTTTTGAGGATTTTTCGACATCGCGGCTACAGTCGATCAGTCGCGTGAGTTTCGTGCTGAGTGGAGTCGCATTGCTATTCACGACCATGGGCGTCATCCTCGGCATGGCCTGGGCAAAAACCACGTGGGGCCGATATTGGTCCTGGGACGTCAAAGAAATCGGCGGGCTCTGTGTCATCGTCTGGTTGGTTTTTTATCTGCTGGCCCACCGCTTTTTCAAAAGCAGGGCTCGCGGAATTCTCACCATCAGCATGCTCGGCAACATCGTTGTGAGCCTTGCGTGGTTTGGGCCGCAACTGAACGGTCTCCATCAATACGGCACCTTCAGTCAATCAATGCTCCTGGCGGCCGTCGTGGCGAATCTAGTCTTCTTTGCGATTGGATATTGCCCTGCGGGCTGGCTGCGGTCAAAGGAGGCGTGACGCCTTGTATTTTGTTGACCGCACACCAGGTCTAACCGACGGATAAGAGTCGAACTGGGAGTTACGTGCTCTACCACTGAGCTATTCCGGCACTTGGAGCCGGAAGCGGGACTCGAACCCGCGACCACGCGCGTTTCAAGCGATAACCCAATCCTGCGACCCGTCGAAATGGTGAAGGATGGACAAGAGACGACCTCGATGTTTCTGGACGGGAATGGACTTCCCCAGTCCTGCGAGTCAGGCGCCCAGAAGTGACGTTCGCTTCGCGAATTGCAGTGAACCCGCATCTTCTCGGTTGTCACGAGATGCTCTAACGCAGTTGAGCTACCCAGTTCGATAACCGAAGCACAGCGGCCCATCCAAAATGGAATGACGGACAAGAGACGAGTTGGGAATCCATCGGTCGCCCAATGGTGCGCGGTTTGAACGCGCTCGCGGTTTCCCGCTTCCATTGATAACCCAAACTCAACGGCCCGTCGAAATTGGCGCGCCCCATGGGAATTGAATCCTCGTGAGTATTACCAAAGGGAATCGACTTCGTCTCAAGGTCGCTTTTCGCCCGGAGCTCTGAGGTCAGGGCATGGAAAGGCGGAAGAACGCGTTGCCGGGTGTCATGGGCAACTCGATGCAATTCGTGTTGGATGGCACTGCTATTTCTCTCCAGGGGCCGCTGATGATCGACGGAGTCGCATGGAGTTTCATTCCCGGAACGTTATCAAACCAGCAGATCCGGAAGTTCGTGCCCACTTTTGAAATCGAGGTCAGGAAGAGCGGATTGAATTCGTAGGCTCCAATGTCAGACGCAGCCATGCCATCGCGATTTCCATCCAGCGGACGGCGCAGTCCAGCGAGATCGTTCGAGATGAGGGCGCTGAGGTTTGCCCCGGAATCGATGCAGGGCGAGCCCGGCTGAAGCCGAAAATCGCCGCCGGCAACGTCGATGAAAAGCGGCGCGTTCGTGATGTTGCCGATGCCGTTCGTCGGCAGAGGTGTCGTGCAGGAATGGCTGAACGTGCTGGAGGAGAAGTTGCCGGGTCTATCAACGGTGTCGTTATTGTTGTGGACGATCGAATTCGTGACCGCACAGCCAAGAACTCCCGCGCCGAGTGAGCCCATCGGAAATCCGTATGCGCTGTTGTTGACCACAGTGCAGTGAACCAGCGTGCAACTGTCGGCTCCACCGCCAAACGTGGCGTAATTGCCCGCGAGCGTGCAGTTGATCAAAGCGCTTTGTGCAGCCCCGCCACCGGACATGTCCGCGCGGTTGCCTGACAGGATGCAATTCTTGAGGATGCTTTGAGAAGCGCCGCCACCAGGACCGGTGATGTTGAATTCAGGGAATCCAGATGAGTTCCCCGTGACCGTACAGTTTTTGAGTGCGCTGCCATACGCTCCGCCTCCTTCTCCGGCCCTGTTTCCACTGAGCAGGCAAGAGTTCAGCACGCCACCGTTCGCTCCGCCGCCACTGTTCCATGCCACATTGCCCGCGATCACACAGTTGGAAACCACGGCTGTGCTCGATTCACATTGAATGCCGCCGCCGCTGGTGGCTCCGCCGTTCGTGAGAGTGAAACCTGTCAGGCTCGCGCCCGCGCTGAGGTAAACGCACCGAACCCAGGTGTGGAAGTTTGTGGATGCCAGATCGTGATGCCCTCGAATCACCGTGAACCCCGGTCCGTTGACGCTTCGAATCGCCAAGGCTTTGCTCACGGTAAGCCGGTTCGTCTCCGCAGAGGAAGGCACGACGGTGCCGCCGGTTTGGTAAACACCATTGTTCACGAGGATTTCGTCGCCCGGATCAGCGGCGTCCACTGCATCTTGAATGTTCCTGGCCGCAGCGCTCCAGGTAATAAAAGGCGGGTTCGGGTTGGCGTTAGCGACATTCACGTAACGCACTGCTGCCGTCGCGTTACCGACCAGCACGGTGATTGTAACGGCGAGCAGCGCCGAGCCTGCCATGCGTCTTGTGTTTTCTTTCGGTGAGTTGTTCATCACCCCTACATGCGCAATGGCCATTCAAAAAGTATGTGAGCCTTTCATCTTTCTGGGACGAGGCTTTTCATCACATTCCGTGGCCGAAGACCTGGTTTTGAGAGCGACGATTTGCGCGGGGTGTCGATCGAATTAGACTCATCGCTCGACCGTCGGCTTCTCCTTCACTTCTGCTGCGGCGATTTCCCCCCAGAAAGGCGCCGACCAGAGGTGAAGCGTGCCATCGCGATTTCGGGCTATGAGGATTTGTCCATCCGGTGAGTAAGCTGCCATCCTGAACGCGAAGCCTTCTCCCGGAAGCGTCAATAACTCTTCACCATCGTCGAGTTCCCAGAGCTTCATCGGCTTGCCTCCCATGTTGGCGGTAGCGAGCCGGGTTCCATCCGGCGAGAAACTCAGCGCGCGAAGGAAATGAGTATGTCCGCCCAGCGTGCGCGTCAGTTGGGAAGTCTCCAGGTTCCAAATCGAAACTGAGCCAACCGCATGTCCTCCCGCCAACCATCGTCCGTCTGGCGACGCAGCGGCAGAGAACCATCCTGCCGGCAAGTTGGGAGAGCGCAGCGTTCCCACGGGAGATTTGAGGTTCGTCACATCCCAAATCTGAAGTTCGCCTTCGACATCGATCACGACAGAGGCAGGCAATCGGGTGGCAAATGCACCGAGTTTCCGCTCGAAATCAATAACAGTGGGGTCCACGCCGAATGTCCCGACGCTCTTCCACGAACCGGTGTCCCATACTTGCATTTCCAGACTCGCGGTCCTCACGCCGCCCGGCACGGTTCCGCTCCACACGCTTGAGGAACGCTTTGCGGTGGCGGCATATCGAAAGGTGAGGAGATATCTTCCGTTATCGGTGAACAGGAGGTCATCGACCACCGAGGCGATGGGAGAATTGGTCCACGTCCCGCTCACCAGGTTGAGCAGGTTGATATGGCCGTCCGCCATCAAGGACACCGCTTTCGTGGCATCAGGAGAAATGACCGTACGCGGGATGTGGGTGCCGCCCGATTGAGGGCCTTGCCCCCCGTCCCACTGACGGAGCTTGCGGCAGGACCACACGTCCCATTCCGAGAGTTCTCCCCCCCTCTCCACAGTCACAATCGTGCGGCCGCCAGGTGTGAAAACGGCGTGAGAAACCGGCACGGGAAGAACCCGATAGCTGGGATAGGCAGACGGCCGCTGGATATCCTGAAGAAGCAGAGAGCCACGACCGGATTGAGAAGCCAGCGTGCGTCCGTTTGCGGCGAGCGCAATGGCGCGAGGTTCTCCAGTCAGGCTGTTGTTCAGCACCGATACCTGTCTCCTGGAAGCCCAATCCCATACTCGAATCGTCTGATCCCGACTGCAGGTAATCAGGCGATGACCGTCCGGAGTGAAGACCATGTCGTCCACCATCCGCAGGTGGCCTTCAAGCAGATCGACAATCTGCCCCGAGCGCGCATTCCAAATCTGAACTTCCGGACCACTCAGCGTCCCGGTCAACAGAAAGGCGCCGTCGGGCGAAAAAACCAGCGCGAGAACACCGCGATTGGTCGATTCAATCCGGACCCGTTCGCGACCATCCTCCGCGCCCCAAATGGCAACTTGGGATCTGACGGTCCCTGCGACCGAGGCTCCGTCCGGCGAGATCGCGACTGGGCCGGTGACGGTGTG
>CAZCUL010000705.1:0-6920 GCA_964501475.1 uncultured Verrucomicrobiota bacterium
AAGACGACATGGACGCGGTCGGGGCGATCATGGCTTGTCAGAGCAGCCGGAGGGATGGTCGCGCCGCCATTGCCGATGGCGATGGCCGGCCGGCAGCGTTCGAAGTAGTTGCTGAAGATTCGATGGTCGTCGCCAAAAAAACGGATGCCGGTGCTGCCAATGAAATAATTGCCGTAAACGAGACAGCGGTTTCCATGGCGGAGCGACAACTCTGTGGAGCCTTCGCCGAATGTGTTGTAGCGATAGATATTGTCGCACGATTTGTTGCAAATGGCGCCTTCGTTCTCGCCGCGGCACTGAATAAAGAGATTGTATTCGACGACGGAATGGGCGGGCGTGAGGCTGCGGGCGCTGTGACCGATGTGCAAGGCGGAGCAGTTGTTGGCGGTGGGTTTGAAATCGAAGAAATAGTTATGGTGTATCCAGGTGCGCTGCGCCATGCCGTCGGTTCCAGGCCCCTGAACGTAGAGCATCTGGCCTTCGGTGGCCTTATGCTGAAAGGTGTTGTGATCGATCTCATTGTCATCCCCGCTGACGGTGACGAACGCAGCTCGGCCCCCCCTCGGGACGGCGAGTTCGAAGACGTTGCGCGTGATGCGACAATGATGGACGCCCACCGGAACGCGGATCGTGCCGGCGTCGTGGGTAAACCTGAATCCCCGGATGACCAGGTAGGCTGCGGGGGGTTCCAGAGTGAAGCCGCCGGTTCCCTTGATCTCGGCGCCGCCCACCGATTTGGCTTCGATTATAATCGGTTGTTCGGCGGTTCCAGCACAACCGATGCGAATGGTTCCGCTGGAGACGTAGGCGCCGTCAGCGAGAGCGATGCGGTCTCCGGGCGAGGCATTGGCAATCGCTTGCCCGAGTTCCTGGAGGGATGAGACGTCGATAGCTGCCGCCGGGGCGGTTGCCGGCCCGGCCACGCAGAAAATAACGAAAAGAAAGATTCGTGTTATCATCAGCCGGAAGAGGCGGCATTACTCGGCTCAGTTCTCAAGAAGCGTTCTCCAGGTTCAGATCGAGGCGAGGCCGAAATCGCGCCGGCCAGCCAGCTACTGCATTGCATACGTTCATATACCCGCCAGCCGCGCCTCCGCATCACCGAAGCGCGCCAGCCTCACTCCCATGCGATCCATGAGCGAGAGATGCAGGCTGCACAATTTCCGGTTCTCGTCGCCGGCTTCGGCGTAATCGAGGACGCGGCCGGTTGCCAATGTGCCGCCCAAACCGCCCACCGTCAGCAACGGCAATTTCGTGTTGTCGTGCCTGGAACCGGACCACATGTTCGAGAGATAGAGCAGGCAGGTGTTGTCGAGGACGGTGCCCCCCTCCTCGGGCATGGCCTCGAGGCGCGAAGCGAGATAAGCGAGGTTGCCCACGTAATAGCGCGAGACTGCCTCGTAATCGTCGGACAAGTCGTCGTGCGAAGCGGAATGATGGGCTTTGCGAACGCCGAGGAAGGGATAAAAAAGCCCGGACAGATCGCGGCAGAGCACCAGGGTGGCCACGCGCGTCTTGTCCGTTTGAAAGGCGAGGGCGACGATGTCGCACATGAGCCGCATGTGATCGCGGATGTCTTCGGGCAGGCCGTTATCCGGCCGGTTCAGCGCGATGAGCGGTTTCCCACGATCCTGGGCATGCTCTTCAGCTTTGGTTTGTTGGCGGCGCATCCGATCGACCCGCTTCTCCACTTCGCGCACGCTGGTCAGGAATTCATCCAGCTTGCGATTGTCTTCGGAACTGATCTTGCGGCTGAGGCTCGAGGCGTCTTCCTTGATACGGTCGAGAATGCTTTGGGTTCGTTGAGTGCCGCGGTTCTCGAAAAGGCTGTCGAAGGCGAGCGAGGGATAAACTTCCATGGGCACGGGCGAATCCGGGCTTTGCCATGAAATGTGGGAGCTGTAGGCCATCGAGAAATTGGTTTCGTGATAACCGGTGATGGGCTGTTCGCAGCCCAGGACGAGACTCGGCTGCATGGTGTCCTGGCCGACATGATTCGCGAGCACCTGGTCCATGCTGATGCCGCCTTTGAGCACCGCGCCCTTCATCAGCGGCATGCCGGAAAGGATATTCCCCGTCTGTCCCGGATGAATGCCGACGCCTACGGCCGGCTGGTTGAAGAGGCCGTTGATGACATTCAGCTTCGAGCGGAACGGCGCGAGCGGCTCGAGCGTTTTGCTCAGCTCCATCTCCGCGCCCGAGCCTTTGGCCCACCAATGATGGGCGTTGATCCCGTTGCCCATGAAGACGGCGGCGAACCGCTTGGGCAGGGGCCGAGGGGCCGCCCTCGAACCGGCCGCCATGGCCGGAAGCGATTCCAGCCAGGGAAGCGCCATCACGACGCCGGCGCCGCGCAGGAAGGTCCTGCGGGAAATTCTGTTTGCTTGAATGGAATGGGCATTAACGTTCCGCATGGCGCTGGGTCCTTTCGGTTCTCTTGTTTCTAAATTGAGGACTCGTCACGATGGATTCGACGAGCGCGCTGAAGCGATGGCCGTGGGCCGCCAGTTTCGCTCGCATCTCTTCGATGAGCGTGTCATCCGAGGGCAGCAGCGTGCGCCCAAGTCCATAAGCGACGAGTTTCCGGCAGAGATTGTCGGTGAAGTCGTTCTCGCGATGAGCGCGGAGGTAATCGAGCAGACCGGGCACGCCGGAGCCTTCGGTGCTGTCTGGAAAGGTCGCGCGGGTATCGACCAGGTGTCCGCCGAAATCATTTTCCCGGCGCTCGCCCACAGGACCATAACCTTCGAACACCAGCCCGAGTGAATCGAAACGAGCATGGCATCCTGCGCAGGACGGGTCTTCGCGATGTTTGGCCAGCGCCTGGCGCAGCGTCCGGTCGCCCAAATCTTTCTCGTCGTTCGGCAGCTCGGGAACAATCGCCGGCGGCGGCGGAATGCGCTCGCCGAGCGCGCGGCGAACCACCCAGTACCCGCGTTTGACCGGACTGGTGCGCAGCCCCGGCGAGTTGGCGGTGAGAAAAACCGACATGGGCAGCAGTCCGCCCCGCTGGAATTGGCTCGCGCCTTCGACGCGCATCCACTCCCCGGCACCTGGCGGCTCGGGCATGCCATAGTGTTTTGCAAGCGGCGCGTTGGCGAAAGTGTAATCGGCGTAGAGGAAGTTCAGCACGGAACGGTCTTCGCGAACCAAATCCACGACGAACCGGATCGGTTCCTCGAACATCGCCTGTCGAAGCTCGTCATCAAAGGCCGGGAACCGCTCGCGGTCCACTGCATTGTGTTCTTCAAAGCGGCGAAAATCGAGCCAATGTCCGCCAAATTCCCTGGCGAAGTTCCGAATGCGCGAGTCCTTAAGCATGCGCTGAGCCTGGGCAGCCAGCACTTCGGGGTAATGCAAATCACCGGCCGCCGCGCGGCCCAGTAACTCCGCGTCCGGCATGCTCGACCAGAGGAAGTAGCTCAGGCGGCTGGCGAGGGCGTAACCGGAGAGGGGACGAACATTCACCGGGCCGGCAGAAACCGACGCCAGGACGCTCTGATTCGACTCGTAGGCGGGTCCCGCCTCAATCAGATCGGCGCGATAACAGAAGTTGGGCGACATCAGGACGCGCACAATCGAGTCGCGAATGGCTTCTTCATGATCCAATCCATTCTCCTCGCGGCATTCGCGGTAAAAGGCGGGGAGCCCCTTCTGTTCCTCGGGTGAAAGCGGCCGGCGATAGGCGCGTTCGGCAAAACCCAGCAGGTCTTGCAGATGCACCGGCTCTGCCGCGATGCGTTCCTGTTCCACCCGGAGGATATTCGCCGCCACAATTTCAAAATGCTCCCGGATGGCCTGCTGCGCGGTCTCGCCGGCGCCTTTGCTTACGGCCTTGGCCAGGTAAATCGCGGCGACCTCCTCGATCTTTGCCTGTGCGGTGACGGATTTGTCCTCCGGCCGAAAAGGATCGAATTCGGGATCGCGCATGAAACTGGAATCCGTGCGCTCGAACCAGAGAAAGCTGGTGTGCATTCGCTGCGGAACGGACGCGAAAAAATCAAATTCCTGCCAGAGCCGGTCCAGTTCACGCTGCTCCGCCTCCTCGAGGATTAGATCGTAGAGCGGTCCATCATCGCGAAAGTATCCGGTCATGCTGTGCAGGCCGGCGCTTAAAAGGCGGCCTGGCTTGTCCTTTTCCTTCTCGGCGTCGAGATAAACGCGCGCCCGCTCCGTGATATAGAATGCGTCGGGAAAGACGCTCGCGAAGCGCGCGAACGCAGCTTCGTAAAGCGCTCGCCGGGCCGGATCAGCGGGCACGATCAGGTCTGTGTCCGGCTCGTCACCGCGCCTTTTGGCGGCAGCCATCTGGAACGTGGCCGAGGAACCGGTCGTGAGCACGGCCGGAGGAAGGGAGAAGCCGCCCTTGTTGATATACTGGGGTGTGGACGGCGGCCGATTGGTTCGAGCTGCCTGAACTGCTGCTTGCGCAGCCGGGGCTTTGTAGGCTGTTGCCTCGTAGGCTCCCTCCCTGGGAGCGGCTACCGGAAGATCCGAAGCGGTTTTCTTGTCGGGGGCTGAGGTGGCCTCTTCTTCCGCTGGCGGCGGCGGCCCAATCTGAAGCGCGCCTGGATCGTAACGCCGGCGATTTGCCGCCATCCGCCGGTTTTTCCACATGACCAGTGTCTGTGAACCGTTTTGAATTGCGGGCGAGCTGAGGTTCTTTACCTGGGGCGCGATTTGTCCCCGCAAACGCAGGACGGAATCACGCATCTGCTCGCAGCCCCGGCGCGCAACGCCGCTCGGCGCGGTTCCTGCAACCGGCAGCGCGCGCCAGAGCGTCTGTAGTTTTGCGATTGGGCCTGCCGCTCCTTCCTCTTCCGTCAGCGTAGCCCAGATTGTCGCCAGATATTTTGCGCTGACTTTGGCATCGGCGGCCATGTCCGCGAGCGAGGCATTCGCCCGCCCGAGCGCCACGCGGTTCTGGTAGCGCCACGCCGCCAGAAAATAGTCGGCGTAATCGGTGGGCTGCCGCTTGTAGAAATCGACGATTCGCAGCACTGAATACTTGTCACGGTCGGTATCGGCCACGACCGGATGCGGCGCGAAAGCGAAGCCATCCGGTTTCAGAACGACGTGTTCCGCTACTGTCCGCGCCGCCTGCAGATACTTTTTCAGGAGCGCGGGCGACATCGCCAGCGACTCGCCCGAGTTGTCGAAACCGGCCTGGTTGGCCGGATCAACCGGGAATTCCATGGTCGGCCGAATGTCAGCGCCGGTCAGGTCGGAAATCGTGTAATCATATTCCGCATTGCTCAACCGCCGCACCGGAACCGGGCCCGGGTCCCCGGCATGCCTTTCGCCCTCAAAGCGGCGCGCCGCCTGAATCCACTCCACGACGCTTCGACGAAGTTCTGAAGTCGGATGGCGTTTGGCTTTTTCCGGCGGCATCTCCGCTGCCTCCAGTTTCTCGAGCACAAGCTCCCAATGCAGGTGGTCCCGCACCACGGCCTGCATGGTCGAGTAGGGGCTCAGATCGAAATCGGCCTTTGGTTTTTCCTGGCCGTGGCAAGTGATGCAGTAGGTCTCGAGAAACGGCCGGACTGTGCCGCTGAAACTGCGCTCGAGCGCCATTTGCCTTGGGTCGGATGCGGCACCCCTCGCGGCAGGCAGAGTCAGGAGCACTGACCATCCCGCAAGCCAAATACTCGCAGTAACGATGGTCGCCAGCGCAGGCTGTTTGAGGTCCCGCCTCATCCAAGGCATTCTGCGCAGGAACGCAAAAGAATTGCGATTCGTTTTTTCGAGATAATCCCGGCATGGATTTTCGCCTCGGACGACGGCCGGCGATCTGACAACCACATTGATACTGATCGAGGCCGCCATTCTTGTTGGCGTCAAAATGTGGCCGGACCGTTGGCTGCCGTTGCGTGGCCTGGGTGGCCTGGGCGCGCATTGCCTTCGCTCGATCCCTGATTATAGTAGGCGCTGAATCCGGCTATGCGCGCCATGCAGCCACGTGACGTCCTGAAACCGCTCCGCGCGAAGGGAGCAGTTCAACCTGCAGGCGCAATCGTGTTGCTTCTGACAGCGTCGTTTGCCGTTGCGCAGAATATCCACGGCCCCGCCGCCCTCTCGAGCACCAGCAGCAATCTGCTTGTATCGTGGCCCGGCGTCGGCACCCTGCAATCGTCCCCGACAGTCGAGGGTCCGTGGCGGGACATCCTGGAAGCGGGCAAACCGTTCGGTGTCACACCGACAAACGCGCAGGAGTTCTTCCGCGTCATCAGCCGCTGGAGCACGCGCTCGAACCTGATTGAAGCCAATTCCGAAATGGGCGTGGCGGAGTTGGATGGCAAGATCTACGTCATGGGCGGCTATCCCTCCTCGCGGCAGACCGTTACGACCGTGCAGGTTTATGATTCGGCGTCCAACACCTGGCGTCTGACGAAGCCACTGCCGCGCGGTGTCAACCATCCCATGCCGGCGGTCGCCAATGGAAAGGTCTATGTCATCGGCGGCCAGACCGATACCGGCAGCGCGTTTGTCAACACCGTTCAGGAATTCGATCCCGCCACCACGAACTGGACGTTGCGGGCGCCCATGCCCACGGCCCGAAGCGCCGGAGCGGCGGCGGTGATCGGGGACCTGATCTACGTGGCGGCGGGACGTCCGCCGCGCGGGAATGACTTCGCCGTTTACAACGCCACCAGCAACACCTGGCAGACGCTCCCCAACCTGCCGACGCAGCGCAATCACCTCGCCGCCTGCGCCATTGACGGCAAAGTTTATGTGGTGGGCGGGCGGTTGGGCGCGGGGTTCACCAGCCCGATGACGAACGTGCTCGAAGTATTCGACCCCGCCCTTGGCCAATGGGCGACCCGCGCGCCGATGCCGACGACGCGCGGCGGCATTAATGGTATTGCGGCCGACGGATACTTCTTTGTTTTTGGCGGCGAAGGACCGTCCGGCGTATTCGA
>CAZCUL010000706.1:0-8563 GCA_964501475.1 uncultured Verrucomicrobiota bacterium
GCGGTAGGGGTTGACGATGAACATGCAGTCGCAATGGCCTTCCACCGCGCCGTCCACCACGTGATTGTGAAGGTCGGTGATGCCAGCCACAGGCGCGGCCCCCTTGAGGCGCTCATCCAATGCCGTTAACCACCAACTGTAGGCGCCGCCTCCGGAACGGCCCGTCACGCCGAAGCGTTCCTTGTCCACTTCCGGGCGGGTCTCCAGATAATCGAGCGCGCGAATGCTGTTCCAGGCCTCGACGCCCGCCGGGGTGTAACCGCGCGAATTCCACCACCACATCCCTTCCCGGTAAGTGCCATGATGAAGGCCCTGAATCTCGCCGAGTTGAAGAGTATCGATGATGAGGCAGACGTAACCATTGCGGGCGAACCACGCCCCGTGGTGCTGGTAAGACACCTTGTTGCCATAGCTGATGCCGTCCTTGATGACCGGGCCATGCCCGCAAACGTAGAGGATGGCAGGCGCGGGTTTCTCGATCTGGCGCGGCAGATAGAGGTTTGCCGTCACGTAAAGGCCGGGGCGCGATTGGAAATGGAGCTTTTCAACGATGAAGGAATCGTGTTCGACCTTGCCGGTGATCGTCGCATGAAGCGGCGTTCGATCCGGCAGCGGATCCAGTCCCAGCATTTCAAAAAGCTGCCGGCGAGAGGTTTCCTGGAGCGATTTCCACTCCTCGATCGTTCGCGCCTCCGCGAGGCACCGGTCCGCCAATTCTTCGGTTTCGCTGCGAAAATACGCGGCCAGCGATTCGTCTTCGATAGCCCAATTCGGATTTGCGGCCACGACCGGGACAGTGGCGATGGCGAGCGCCGTGGTGATGGAGAGAATCTGTTTCATGAAATCGGGCCGAGAATGGCGTGGAGAGCGGTCCGGGGCAAGCATGCGATTTCGTGGAAGAATGAGTCTGAGCCGGCCCATTCCGCTTCCTGTGCGCCGTGCGGGTCCAGTTCCAGGTTGAATCCGCTCGGGGAGCGCATTCAGAATACGCCCATGGCCAACGCCCGAGCCGCCGTGCTGGAACAATTCAAGGGTTCGCTGCAACTGCGCGAGTATCCGTTGCCGAAAGAGGTGGAAGACGGCGCGGCCCTCGTGCGGACGGAGATGGCCGGTATTTGCGGTACAGACGTGCACCTCTGGAAAGGCGAACTGCCCATTCGCCTGCCCGTCATTCTTGGTCATGAGACGGCAGGACGAATTGTCCAGCTTGGGAGGGGCTTGGATCGGGATTGGACCGGGCAACCGCTGGAGGTGGGCGATCGCGTGGCCTGGACGTCGGCGACTTCCTGCGGGCGATGCTTTTACTGTAACGAGAAGCAGCAACCGACTCGCTGTCCGGAAAGGCGCGCTTATGGAATCGGATATCGCTGCGATGAAGCTCCGCACTTTCTCGGAGGTTATGCCGAATTTCACTACCTTCGGCCGCGAGTGAACATTTTCAAATTGCCGGAGGACCTCCCAACCGCCGCTGTCATCGGGGCGGGGTGCGCTCTGATCACCGCGATTCACGGTCTCGAGCGAACGGGCATTGCCTGGCGAGACCGGGTGGTGGTTCAAGGGGCAGGCCCTGTCGGCATCTCCGCGCTGGCCGTTGCGAAGAGCGCCGGTGCCGCGGAGGTCCTTGTGGTCGGCGGCCCCAAGGCGCGCCTCGACTTGGCGAAGCGTTTCGGCGCCGACCATGTGATCGACCTCGGGGAAGTTAGCGAGCCTGCCGCCAGGATTGAGGCGGTCCGAAGTTTGACGGGCGGCTATGGGGCGGACGTGGTGCTCGAATGCGTGGGAGCGCCGGGCGCCGTGGTTGAAGGCATGGAAATGTGCCGGGACGGCGGGAAATATCTTGTGCTGGGGCATTACTGCGATGCCGGCCCGGTTTCATTTAATCCGCACGTCATCACTCGAAAGCAGTTGCAGGTGTTTGGCTCCTGGTCAAGCGAGCCGCGTCACATGAAGATGGCGTTGGATTTTCTGCGGGATCGGCCGCGCGACTTTCCGTTCGCCGAAATGGTCACGCACCGCTTTCCGCTGACCGAGGCGAACGAAGCGCTGGCGGCGACTGCCAACTGGCGGTCGGCGAAGAGCGTAATTGTGCCCGGTGACGGTTTTTAACCGCGACGGTTGGATAGGTTGTTCGCGTGATGATGAACCGTTCGAGCCGGTATCAGCGTACCACCCACTTGTAGGCCTTGCGGGAATTCCTCCAAAAGAACTTGTCGGCGACATCACGACCGTTCGCGCCGAAATAGTCGGCCACGATGCCTTGAACTGTGGCCAAATCCGCGAACCGGGTGCAGACAGGCCAATTGCTGCCATAGAGCAATCGGTCTTCGCCAAACAAGTCCCAAACAGCGTGCAAAACCGGCCTGTAAAACCCGGTTTCACCCGGGGCATGGCCATCACGCTTGCCGGTTCCCTCCACGAGTCCGGAAACTTTACAGAACGCGTTCGGATGTTTTGCGACGGCCCGTATCCCGGCCAGCCACGCGCCGGGTGGCGCTTCGCCATCGATGCGCACATTGGCTACATGGTCGATGATGAGGCGCAGCGAGGGGATTTGGCGGGCGAGCCGCGCGGCGTGTTCCAGCATGGTTGGCGACGCGAGCAAATCCAGAGCAAGGTCACGTTCAGCCAGGCGCCCGAGGTCCTGTAGAAAAGCATCTTCATCCAACCCCCGGGCCAACCGGGCTCCGCCAATGCGAATGCCGCGAAAGAGGGGATTGGCGCCGAAGCGATCCAGGTGGCGGGTAAAGCTTTCTGTGCCTGGTGAAAGATTGCCCACAACGCCGACGATGAATGGTTCTTTTGCCGCGAGATCGAGCAACCACTGATTGTCTTCCAGCCAGGGGCTGGCTTCGATTACAACCGTGCCGGCCACCGGGAAAGGCCTGGCCGCTTCCCGGTAATCCGCTGGCGCCATTTTGCGATACAGCAGTTGGTCGTTTCGCGGCGGCCAAGGGACGCTTTCCGGACGGCCGGGATCGTAGAAATGCGTGTGAGTATCGATGATCCGCAGCTTGGTCCGGGAAGCGGTTGGCGGTACACTGCTCCGGGCGGCCCCGGCTCGTTCCCGTGATGCGAGGATGCCGAGGGCGCCCAACCCGGATTTTAGAAAGAATCTTCGATTCGAAAGCCACATGAATTTGCTTCAAGGTTCGCGACGAATTAAGCAGAAGGAACGGATGCGCGCGAGAGCGAATGGAAGTTTATACCGTGTTTGGCTGCTGTCGTTCCTGGCGGCAACGACGGTGATGATCGGGAGCGGCTGCCAAACGCTCTCGTATTACCGACAATCCATCGGGGGGCAGCTTCAAATCTGGAAGAAGCAGGAACCCATCGAGAAGGTATTGGCCGGGCGCAACAGACCCGCTGCGCTCAAGGCGAAACTTGAATTGGTGCTGCGCCTGCGGGCCTTTGCCGAAACGAACCTGCACCTCCCAATTAATGGGCAATACCTCCGCTACGCGGACCTGGAACGGAGATACGTCGTGTGGACCGTGCAGGCCGCGCCGGCTTTTTCGCTGGAACCGAAGAAATGGTGGTACCCCATCGTGGGCAAGCTAAAGTATCGCGGCTATTTTTCTCCGGAGGCGGCCACGAACTACGCCGCCCGGATGGCTGAAGAGGGGTTTGACGTTCACGTGGAAGGAGTCGAGGCCTATTCGACATTGGGATGGTTCAAGGACCCGGTGTTGAACACATTCATTCATCATGAGCAAACCGGCCTGGCGGAGATACTTTTCCACGAACTGGCGCATCAGCGTCTGTTTGCGGCGGGCGACACCGATTTCAACGAAGCTTTCGCCACGGCGGTGGAACAGGAGGGAACCCGCCGCTGGCTGCAAGCCCAAGGCGATTCGGCGGCCTATGCGGAGTATCTGGCAGCGCTCGAACGCCAGACGCAGTTTGTAGAACTGGTGCTCGAAACTCGGCTGGAGCTCGAAAAACTATTTGCTTCTGTTGCGCCGGCTTGTGTTGAGTCGAGGGAGATGGCGCATTTGCAGGATGCCAAAGCGGACATTTTCGACCGGCTGCGCGTCCGCTATCGGACTTTGCGCGAGCGATGGGGAGGGCATGACCGCTACGATCACTGGTTCGAGAGTCCTTTGAACAACGCGAAGCTCAACACGGTGGCTGCGTATTATCGTCTCGTGCCGGCCTTCGACCGGCTGTTGCACGAACATGGCGGAGACTTGAAGATGTTTTATGGCGATGCCGAACGGCTTGCGGAAATGCCCAAGGAGAGGCGTTATGCAGAATTGAAGAAGCGGCTGGAAGAACCCACGCGCGAACTGTCAGGATCGGAGTAGGAAGAGACTGCACCCATGCTAAACGGAGACAGCCTTCTCCGCTGTTTCGCCGACTGCGAGTCGGTTCCCTTCTTCAAGGATTCAAGGGAACCTGTCGCTTGACGCTGCGAAGCGGCCGCTCCTATGCTGGGAAGCAGAGATAATCGATGCCGACGTTTCCGGGTTTATGAGCGCGAACGACTACCGAATTGAAGCAGATTCCATGGGCGAAATGCAGGTCCCCGCCTCAGCTTACTATGGCGCGCAAACCGCCCGAGCGGTGGAGAATTTTCCGATCAGCAACTTGCGCTTCCCCCGCTCCTTCATCCGGGCGCTCGGCCTCATTAAAAAACATGCGGCGATCACCAATCTCCAACTTCGCCTGCTGCCAGAGCCCGTGGCTGAGGCCATCGAGAAAGCCGCCCAGGAGGTAAGTGAGGGCAAACTCGACGATCAATTTGTCGTGGATATTTTCCAGACCGGCTCCGGCACGTCCACGAACATGAATGTGAACGAGGTGATCGCGAACCGGGCCATCGAGATTCGGTCCGGAAAGCGCGGAGATAAATCGATTCATCCCAACGATCACGTCAATCGCGGCCAGTCCAGCAACGACGTCATTCCCACTGCCATACACCTGGCGGCGCTCGATGGAATCGTGCATCACCTCATTCCGGCGCTGAATGAACTTCATGGCGAATTGCTCTCCAAGGCGCAGGCATTTGGAGACGTGCTCAAGGTCGGGCGCACGCACTTGCAGGACGCCACTCCCATCCGGCTGGGGCAGGAATTCAGCGGTTACGCCAGCCAGGTGGAGCATGGCATCGAGCGTCTCTGGAAGGTGGAAGCCCACCTCGGCGAGCTGGCGTTGGGGGGCACAGCCGTTGGCACCGGCATTAATACCCACCCGGAATTTGCGCGAAGGACCATCGCGGGACTGGCGGATGAGACGGGGTTAAACCTGACCGAGGCGCCCAACCATTTCGAGGCTCAAGGGTCGCGCGATGCTTGTGTCGAGGCCAGTGGCGCCTTAAAAACGGTGGCTGTCAGCCTGATCAAGATCGCAAACGACATTCGCTGGCTGGCTTCAGGACCGCGCTGCGGGCTGGGCGAGATTCAATTACCCGCGACTCAACCCGGTTCATCCATCATGCCGGGAAAGGTCAATCCCGTCATGTGCGAAATGCTCATTCAGGCCGGTGCCCAGGTGATCGGTAACGACGCGGCTGTCACATTCAGCGGCACGTTTGGCAACTTCGAGCTCAACGTCATGATGCCCGTCATGGCGCACAATCTTCTTCAAGCGATTGAGCTGCTCACGACCGCCAGCCGCGTTTTTGCCCGGCGCTGTGTCAAAGGCATCGAGGCCAACGTCCAGCAGTGCGAAAGCATGATCGAACGGAGTCTGGCCATGTGCACCGCTTTGGCGCCTGTGATCGGTTATGACAAAGCCGCCAGGATTGCCAAGATCGCCCATGAGACTGGACGCACGGTCCGCGAAGTCGCCCTCGAGCAGTCCGGCCTTGATAAGAACCAACTCGACCAACTGCTTGATCCAAAAAGCCAGACCGAACCGGGGCAAGGTCTGGGGACGAGCGCAGGGGGCTGATCAGGGAAGCTTAGAACCACTATTCCCTATCAGAACCGCTCCGCCAGCCGTCCACCATCATTCTTCCGAAGTTATTGTAAACCAGAGCATTTTAATCGGAACACCTTATGGTATAATCACTTGAACGATAGATTTTTGCTGCGAATAATGAGTTGCGATTGTCTATTGAATAACTAGGATTTGGCCCTAATGCGCTTAACGAAGCGAGGCGAATATGCTCTGCGTGCGTTGATCGACTTGGGGTTGGCCCAGGAAACTGGCCGTCCCATGGTGCAGATCGCGGAGCTGGCGGGGAAAGAAAACATCCCTTTGAAATTTCTGGAGGCGATTCTGGTCGAATTGAAGGAGCACGGCTATCTCGACAGCAAACGCGGAAAGCGCGGCGGTTACTTTCTGGCTAAACCGACGGACACGATCAGCATTGGAGATGTGGTCCGGAAAGTCGAGGGACCATTGGCGCCGATTCCGTGTGTGAGCCAGAACTTCTACGAGCGCTGCTCCTGCCCGGATGAGGCGCACTGCGGTTTGCGCATGCTGATGCTCGATGTGCGCAACGCCATTGCCAGCATCCTGGATCGATACACGCTGGCGCAAGCTGTCGAAGTCACTCTGCGCAAAATGCGCCGCGATGGAGTGCCCCTGCCATTCTCGACAGGCCAAACAGCCGAGACGTTATGAGGGTGCTGCTGCTTTCGGCTGTTTTTGCTTTCGCAACCGGCACCACAGGGGCTGAGGGCAAAACGGTCATTCGCGTTGGACATTTTCCAAACGTGACCCACGCCCAGGCGGTCATTGCGCATGGGCTGGCGCGGAAAGGTGAAGGTTGGTTCGAGAAGCGGCTTGGGCCAGAGGTCGAGGTGCAATGGTACGTCTATAATGGCGGACCCACAGCAATGGAGGGTCTCTTTACCAGGACATTGGAGCTTGCCTACGTGGGACCGAGCCCGGCGATCAACGCCCATTTGAGGACGCGCGGCGAAGACATTCGCATTGTTTCCGGTGCCTGTAGCGGCGGGGCTGCATTGATCGTGCGAGGAGATGGAAAGATCAAGACGGATGCGGATTTCAAAGGTAAGAGAATCGCCACCCCTCAGCTCGGCAATACACAGGATGTAGCCGCCCGCGCCTGGCTGAAGTCCAGGGGATTTCGTGTCACGCTCACGGGCGGGGATGTCCTGGTGGTGCCGACGGCCAATCCGGATCAGTTGACGCTTTTCCAGCGAGGCCAGATTGACGCCGTGTGGACGGTTGAACCGTGGGTCAGCCGCATTCTGCAGGAAACCGGCGGGAGAATCTATTTGGACGAGGGCGATTCTTGGACAAGCACCAGTGGGCGCTATGTCACGACGCATTTGGTCACGGGAACAGCCTTCCTTCAAAAGCGTCCGGACCTGTTAAAGAAATGGATCGCCGCCCACGTGGAGTTGACCGCCTGGATCAACGAGAACGCGGAAGCAGCCAAAAGCCTTTTGAACGCGGAGTTGCGTGAGGAAACGATGCGCGGCCTGCCCGAAGATATCCTGGCCAGCGCCTGGGAGCGGGTGGAACTGACCTCCGACCCGATCCGGCCATCGCTGATCAAGTCGGCCGAAGACGCCTATCGGGCTGGTCTGATTCGGCGCAAGCCCGATCTGACGCGCATTTATCACCTGGAGTTGTTAAGAGAGGTTCTGCGGGAAAAGGGACTTCCGCCACTCGAGGAATGACCATCGATACACAACTGGTCAGTGCGCCCCCCGAAAAGCTGGTGGTGGATCGCGTCTCAAAAAGCTTTCATCCCAGGCAGGGATCGGTGCTGGCCCTGGATAACGTGAGCCTCAACGTTCGGGAGGGCGAATTTGTCTGCCTGGTCGGCCCGAGCGGTTGCGGCAAATCAACTTTGCTCAATATCATCGGCGGCCTGGAAATGCCCGATTCTGGAACGGTATTGGCCGATGGCAGGCCGGTGACAGGCGCGGGGAGTGACCGGATGATGATGTTTCAGGAATCCGCTTTGTTTCCGTGGCTGGATGTGATGGGAAATGTGCTCTTCGGGTTAAAGCTGAAGCCAAAACTCAGCCCGAAAGAACGGCGCAAAGTGGCCGAGTTTTACCTGCACCTGGTGGGCCTGCAAAAGTTCCTGCACGCGAATATCCACGAATTGAGCGGAGGAATGAAGCAACGCGTTGCCCTGGCGCGGGCGCTGGCGCCCAATCCACGCGTCTTGCTGATGGACGAGCCTTTCGCCGCATTGGATGCGCTCACGCGCGAGCAGCTTTACGGAGATATCCAGGAGATCTGGGCCAAACGGCGCAAGACGATCATTTTTGTGACACACAACGTTCGGGAAGCGGTCTGTCTCGGGGATCGCGTCATCCTGTTCTCTCCGCATCCCGGCCGGGTTCAGGAGAAGTTCGAAATTCACCTGCCGCGACCTCGAGACATCAACAGCGTCGATCTGGCAAAGAACGCCACTGAGATTACCCGCGCGTTGAAAAAGCATCTCCAAGCTGGCACCGAGGCGGTGTCCGAATGAAACGCGCGGTCATAGCAGTCGTTTTCTTCACGGTCTTGATCGGCCTATGGGAATGGCTAGTGCGAGCCGGGGTCTGGTCGCCCCTGTTACTGCCCGCACCCTCGGAAGTCGGGCGTTACTTCCAGGAGTCGATTCGGGATCGAACCTTGTTGGAAG
>CAZCUL010000707.1:0-6223 GCA_964501475.1 uncultured Verrucomicrobiota bacterium
TTGATGGTCCGCCCAGAGGTTTTTCGCCTCCACCCAGACCGCGACCGGTCCGGGCAACGAGCCGAAGCTGACTTTGACGCGCGCTGCGACCCACGACCAGGCTCCGAGGAAGAGCAGCGCCGCCAGGATCGGCACGCCCACGGTGAGGAGGATCTGGCGCAGTTGCTCGTTTGGGTTCTCCCGCCGGGCCAGTCGCAGGAAAGGCACCGCCCAGTTCAAACCAATACTTTCACAAGTTCTGATCAAGGCGCTCATCGTAAGTCAGTCAACGCATTTGCTCCTCAGTCCTTCAACCCGATCTCGAATTTCTTTAAATACTCGTTGGGCTTGCGCCCGTCGTATTCGATGCCGTCCAGGAACTCGCTGGTGGGCGGGCGGTATCCCTCTGTCCTGGCGACTTCGTTCGGCTTCAATTCCCCTTCGGCCACCAGCGTCTCTGCTGCTTTCAAATAGATGTCCGGCCGGTAAATCTCCCTGGCGGTCTGCTCATACCATTCATCCGGCTTGGCTTCCGTGATCTGCCCCCACCGCCGCATTTGTGTCAGATACCAGACAGCATCGCTGTAATAGGGATAGGTGGCGTGGTAGCGAAAGAAGACGTTGAAATCGGGCATGGCCCGCTTGTCGCCCGGATAATACTCCCACGTGCCGGTCATGCTGTTGGCAATGACCTGCACGTCGGCGCCCACATATTCCGGCTTGGAAAGAATCTGACAGGCCTTCTGCCGGTTGGCGGCGCTGGCATCGAGCCATTTGCCGGCTCGAATCAAGGCGCGCACCACCGCCAGGTGCGTTTTGGGATGCTTGCGGTCCCATTGGGCGGTGACCCCAAATACCTTTTCCGGGTTGTTCTTCCAGATTTCATAGTCGGTAATGGCCGCCACGCCGATGCCTTTGAGGACCGCCTGTTGGTTCCAAGGCTCGCCCACGCAATAGCCATGGATGGTCCCCTGCGCGAGCGTCGCGGGCATTTGCGGCGGCGGCGTCACGGAAATGAGCACGTCCGCGTCCTGCGTCCCGGTCGTATCGGTGGCGGTGTAATAACCCGGATGAATCCCGCCCGCCGCCAGCCAGTAGCGCAGCTCGTAGTTATGCGTGGAAACCGGGAACACCATCCCCATCTTCATGGGTCTGCCGGCCATTTTCATTTTCTGCACGACCGGTTTCAGCAAGTCGGCCTTGAGCGGCCGCTCGATCGGCTCCCTTTGCAGACTGGGACTGGCCGCTTTCATCTCTGCCCAGATCTCTTTCGAGAGGGTTATCCCGTTTCCGTTGAGGTCCATGCTGAAGGCCGTGATCACATGCGCCCTGGTCCCGAAGCCGATGGTCGCCGCTATCGGTTGCCCGGCGAGCATGTGCGCGCCGTCGAGTTCGCCGCTGATGACCCGGTCCAGGAGAATCTTCCAGTTCGATTGCGCCTCCACAGTGACGTAAAGCCCTTCGTCTTCGAAATAGTTCAACTCCTTGGCCAGCACCAGCGGCGCGCAATCCGTCAGCTTGATAAAGCCGAATTTGAGGTCGGCCTTTTCAACGGCCAGACCCGACGCGGCTGTTTTGAAAGTGAGAAAGAGTGCGGATGCCGCCAGCAGGCTTGCCATCCAAAGGCGGCGCCGGGCGGCGTTTCGTTCAGGACCAATGCTTCGAGTGATGTTCGTCATGAGTTTATTGGTGGATTTCGATGAACGATTCGCATGGCGCCGCTGCATGGCCTGCCCGAGCGCTGGCGATACTACGCGCCCGGCCCATTCTGCCGGTGTGCCGGCCGGACTTGCGAAACCACGCTTCCATTCGTTCACGAGCCGCCACAAGGCACGGGCGATGCCACCAGCCGACCGGCCGTCACGAAATCTGTTCATGGGATTCGTGAACAGGACGGCGCATGCACCGACTCGACCGATAAACACAGTTCGCACCGAGCCCGATTTGCGCGTCCGGCAATGCCGAAATCGGTCCTTCAGACGCTTGCTGACGAAAGCGCGCTGGGATGACAAGAGGAACAGGGCCGTGTCTCGAGTGATCCTTTTGATCAGGTTGAACAAAACGCCGCTCTGTGCTCCGAGCGCCGAAGGTCATGGGATGGGAGGAAGGGTGCCACGGGCAACGAGGTTGTGGCGAATCGATGCCGGAAGCAGAGGGCGCAACCCCGGCGGGGTTGGGAACCAATGCCACGCCAGGTCCAGGGCAGCCTCGCGGACTCAGCAACCTTGGGTGGAGGACGGAGTCCCGTTGGGACTCTCGAATGCGCGAGTTCAGAACGAGCCTGGGCTTGTTACGGAATCCGGTTGGGAGTCTCGAAGCTCCCGGGAAAATCAGGCTCGCCTAAAGGCTGGCTGTCCTGTTAACCATGAAATCATGAAAACCATTACACGTCGTAATTTCCTGAAATCTTCTCTGGCCGGCGCAGCCGCTTGCAGCCTGGCGCCGCGATCCTGGTCCCAGGTGGCGGGAGCCAATGACGACATTCGCGTGGCTGTGGTGGGAATTAACGGCCGGGGCGGCTCACATATCGGCGAATTCCGCAAACTGAAAGGAGCGCGCGTCGTCGCACTCTGCGATGTGGACCTGAACGTTCTGAACCGCCGAGCCGAGGGACTTGAAGGGGTGCAAAAGTATCAGGACGTGCGGCGGCTTCTTGAGAACAAGGACATTGACGCGGTCTCGATTGCCACCACCAACCATTGGCATTCCCTGATTACGATCTGGGCCTGCCAGGCGGGGAAAGACGTGTACGTGGAAAAGCCGTGCAGTCACAATGTCTTCGAAGGACGCAAATGCGTGGAAGCGGCCCGGAAATACAACCGCATGGTCCAACACGGAACGCAAAGCCGCGCCAGCGGCGGCAAGGCGGCTTTGGCGGAGATCGTCAAGAGCGGCAAGTATGGAAAGCTGCTTGTCTCGAAAGGCTATTGCTGCAAACCGCGCTGGAGCATCGGTTACAAACCCGTCGCGGGACCGCCGGCACATTTAGACTTCGATATCTGGCTGGGGCCAGCGCCCAGGCAGCCGTTTCACGGGAACCTGGTTCATTACAACTGGCATTGGTTTTGGGATTTCGGAAATGGCGACATCGGAAACCAGGGGGTGCACGAAATGGACGTCGCCCGCTGGGCGCTCGGCGACACGCTGCCGAAGAGCGTGGTCAGCCTCGGCGGACGTTACGTGGACGGCCCCGACTTCAAGGACCAGGGAGAAACACCCAACCAGCTCGTTTCGGTCTTCGACTACGGAGACACGCTTTTGCTCTTTGAAACGCGCGGGTTGGTGGGCAACCGAAAGTTCCCGGAGATCGACGAAAACTTTCCGCGCAAAGTGGCCAACGAACTCTATTTCGAGGAGGGCGTGGTCAAAAGCGGCCGCTTCTATCCGAAAGGCAAAGGCGAAGGCGAACCGCTGGTCAAAGTGGACGCGGACGTTCAGCCCGGCGGCATCTTCGGCAACTTCATCAACTGCGTGCGCAGCCGGAAGCGTGAAGAGCTCAACGCCGACATTCTCGAGGGTCACCTCTCCAGCGCGCTCGGTCATCTCGGCAATATTTCGTATCGCCTGGGCAGCGCGCGCCCGTTCGAGAAGCCCAGGGATTTTGGCAGGAACGAAGTCGTGGGCGACAGCGTGATGACGCTTCTGGAGAATACCAAAGCCATCGGAGTCGATCCGGAGAAGGCGACGCTTTGGGCGGGGCCCAAACTGCAGTTCGATCCGGCCAGGGAAAAGTTCGTGAACAATCCGGAGGCCGACCAGCTCCTCACTCGCAATTATCGCCCGCCATTCGTGGTGCCGGAGAAGGTTTAGCCGAATACGACCAACGCAGACAGGCCTGCGTGCCGCCCGCCGACTGCCAGTCGGGCCGGGTGGCAACGCGCGACGGGTATCGTGCTCGAGACAACTCCGGCCGGCAACAGGTTGTGTCCGGTGGCGGTTGATTGTTTGGCGATCCTTGCGCCGTGGCCGCGGTGCCAGGCCAGCCGCGCCCTCGCACAAGCGCGGTTGATCGGCGGCCTGGCGTGCCGCTTCCTGGCACTTCCCTTCAATTCGCGTATGATCCCGGACTATGATCATTGAAACACTGGACTTTATCCGTGGATCACTCGGCCTTGGGAAGGATGCCAACGATCTTACCTTTGTTGAGTTGCTCCTGCGCGGCACGATCATGTTCATTGCCGCCCTGGTGATGGTGCGGGTGGGCCATAAGCGCTTCATGGCGCAGCATGCCGCGTTTGATGTGATTCTGGCGCTTCTACTCGGGTCCATTCTCTCTCGTGGCGTGAACGGCTCAGCCCCGTTCTTCCCCACCATCGGCCTCGGTTTCTTTCTTGTGGGCCTGCACCAGCTTCTGGCCGTCATTACATTTCATTGGAAAGCGGGCAGCGGATTGTTCAAAGGCCGGCCCGACGTCCTGGTCCGAAACGGGTCCGTCCTGGAGGCAGCGCTCAAGCGTCATCATCTCACAAAGCACGACCTTGAAGAGGCAATGCGGATGAATGGAAACACGAGCGAACTTGAGAACGTGGCCGAAGCGCGGCTCGAAAGAAACGGGGACATCAGCATCATCAAGCCATAGCCGCCCGCCGCAGACTGCGACTTTTTTGCGCGGCTGTCCTCAGCCGCAGCGCTCGCGGATGCGGAAAGGCGCTGGGGAATCCGGCGTCAACCATGCTTCCCGGCGTGCCGGAGCTGGGACAGCCGCGCTCCTTTGGTGGCGGCGTTGCCGCGCTCTGCTGCTTCGCCGATTGCCAATTCCGCGAGGTGCGACGGCCTTTGGGCGCGCCGACTCGCTGCCTGGGTATCACTTAAACGACCGCCGCGGCGGCGTTAAGGTTTCGGACTATCCGGCGGCGACTCTCCCTGCCGATTCATGGAATCAACCTTTTGCTCCAACAACCGTATCCTTTGGTCCAACTGCTGAAGAAGGTGCCCGAGAACCGCCAGCAAAATGCCAGGTATATAAAAGAACATGGCGCATGTAATCAAACGGAAGTCCTTGTCCGAGTCGGGGCCGAGCAGAAATGAGCCCAGCACCCAGACGGCGACGGCACACCCGACCAGGCCCCAGCCAATCCTCTTCGTAACTTTCGCTGTTGTGCTCATGGTTTCAGCTTTTCACATCTGCCTGGTTCCGCCCGCTGAAATTTCGCCAGCCCGGGAAAGAACCTCAATCAGGTCGCCCCTTCCAACTTCGCCCTCGGCCATTACCCGCATGTGAATTCCGCGCAGGTTGCGATCCCGCAACTCCGGTTTCGACACGAACTGAAAAGCCTCCTCCCCAAAACGCGCCCGGAATTTTCGGCAGCCGGTGTGAGGCAGAGGAGTCACTTCGAGTGTGGCCCCTCCCATCCGAACCCGGCTCCCGGGCGGGAGGTTACCGGCGGAAAGATCGAGCTCCACGATCAGATTGTCCCCGAAGAGCGCGAGAGACTGGCCGTTGGCGAGCAGTTCAGCGACATCTCTCTGTACCACGGTGATCTGTGCTTCCAGATTGGGCTGCGCCCGCCGCCCCCAGGCATCTCCCGGCAGACCCGCTTCCGGCGTGAAGACAATCTGCTCCTTCAGCTCCTCCCGCCGTCCCTCCTCGCCCTTCCGCACCACCAGCACAACTTGTCCTTTGTCCTTCGGCGCTCCCGGCACTGTCTCCCAGATCCGCTCCAGGTCTGCCAGTGTCCGGAACCGCCCCGCATCTCCCATCGTATTGGAATCAATCAGCATGGTTCTCGTCGCAATATCGTGACACGCTCAGCGGCTTCGACTTTCACCTCCACGCCGGCGATTGGCAAGGCTTTGCCAGGTTTTGGAGAGCAAATCTCATTTCAACCCGGAGCGGCGGCCGCCTAAAACATCCGCACCCGTCCCCAACACACGGCCATGAGAACGAAATCCGCTTTTCCCGAAGCGTCCTGCGGCTCATGGCCAGGATTGGCCCGTTGTCAAAGCGCCAGAGGACTGGCGGTAGTCCTCTACCGCTTTTTCCCCTCCTCAAAACCTATCCTCGCCTTCTGTGGGGAAACGAGTACGCACCCCGATGGGGGTGCCAGAGAGCTTCCGACAAAGCCTGCGGTGGAAACGGGCACTGCAGCCACGCAACCTTGACGCCGGCGAGAAAACTCTGGCGCCCCGCTTTTGGCGCATCCTCTGGCACCCCGCTGGGGTGCATGCCTTTTTGCCAACGCTTTCCGGAGGTCTCCGCTACGCTGCGACCTCCGGCTACCTTCTGGCACCGCTTTGCGGTGCG
>CAZCUL010000708.1:0-29665 GCA_964501475.1 uncultured Verrucomicrobiota bacterium
GCTGGATTTTGCCGACCGCGTTCACAAGCACTTTTTCAACAACGGCGCCCTCACCCCGGCCCAGTCCATTCAACGCTGGACCAAACGAGCCAACGAGGTGGACCTGGCGATGATCGCCGAATCGGCCCGTTGGGGCGATTACCGCCGGGACATTCACGTGCGGGGAACCGCGTTTCTTTACACGTATAACGATCATTTCATTCCGGAGCAAAACCGCCTGCTCAACCAATATTTTCCGCAGCGATCGGGCATCGTCCTCAACCAATTCCGAAGCGCCGGGCTTTATCCGAGCGTGGCGGCGCCCACTTTCAATCAGCAGGGCGGTAGAGCGGCGCGCGGCTTCCAGTTCAGCATGAGCGCTCCTTCCGGAACGATTTATTACACCACCGACGGCAGCGACCCGCGCCTTTACCTCGGCGGTGGTATTTCGTCCAGCGCCGCCATCTATTCCGGGCCAGTGACGTTGAGCGGCACCACTACCGTAAAGGCTCGCGTATGGAGCGGCACCACCTGGAGCGCCTTGAACGAGGCGGCTTTCCTGATCGAGGACTTGACCTTGCCGCTTCGCATCACCGAGATCATGTACAACCCGATCGGCGGCGACCCCTACGAGTTTATCGAGGTTCGCAATGTCGGCACCGGGCCGCTGGACGCGAGCGGCTATTATTTCGAGGGCGTCACGTTCGTCTTTCCGCCAAATACCATCCTCTTCCCCGGGCAAACGATAATCCTGGCCAACGGCGGCAGCCCGGCCGCGTTTGCCTCTCGTTATCCAGGGGTTTCTGTCCAGGGATATTATGGAGGCAATCTTGCCAATGGCGGCGAGCGGCTGGCCATTTTTGACCGTCAGGGGCAAACAGCCATTTCGGTCCGTTACGACGACGAAGATGGCTGGCCTGAGGAACCTGACGGCCGCGGGAATTCACTGGAACTTCTGGACCCTTTCGGGGAGATGAACGCGCCGGCGAACTGGCGCGCCAGCGCTTCTGCCAATGGCACCCCCGGTGGCGTGACCCCGCCGCCTCCTTTGCCGCAAGTGAGATTGAGCGAGCTGATGGCCGACAATGTCTCCGCCGTTCAGAACGGCACGAATTATCCGGACTGGGTTGAGCTGCGCAATTCCGGTGGCAGCGCTGTCGATATTGGCGGCTGGAGCCTGACCGACGACGAGGACACGCGCAAATTCGTTTTCCCGGGTGGAACGACCATTCCCGCAGGCGGCTATCTGGTGATCTGGGCGGATAGCGACACAACGGCTCCCGGCTTGCACGCCGGGTTTGCCCTGGGGCGCAACGGCGAGACGGTGCAACTTTACGATTCCGCGACCAATCGCATCGATGCTTTGACGTTCGGGCTGCAATTGACCGACTGGACGGTGAGCCGTGTGGACGGTTCAGGCGACTGGCAATTGAGCGAGCCGACTCCGGGCGCCGCCAACGTCGCCGCCGATGTCGGACCAGCCAGCGCGCTCGTCATTAATGAATGGCTGGCCGATTCGCCGCCCGGCAGCGACGATTGGATCGAACTGCACAATCGCAATGCGACCATGCCCATTCCTTTGCGGGGCGTCTATCTCGGCACCTCGAACGCCCTCTATAAGATCACTTCACTCTCTTTTGTGGCCGCCGGCGGTTTTGTCCAGCTTTTGGCCGATGAAGGCGTGGGCGCCGATCATCTCGATTTCAGGTTGCCTGCCGAGGGCGGCGCCATTGTGCTCTACGACTCGATTGGCATCGAGCAGGACCGGGTGACTTATGGTTCTCAGAGCGAGGGGGTCTCTGAAGGGAGACTGCCCGATGGGAGCGCCAACATCGAAACGTTCGTCGGCACAGCCAGTCCGGGAGCGAGCAACTATTTGGCGAGCTACAATGGCCCGGTTTTGAACGAGGTCATGGCTCTGAACCAGGCGGCGGTGCAGGATACGCAAGGCCGGTTCGAGGATTGGATCGAGCTCTACAATCCCAACAACGCCCCTTTCGACCTGAGCGGGATGAGTCTCAGCGACGAAGCACGCCAGCCCGGTCAATGGATTTTCCCGAACGGAATCAGCATTCCCGCCCAGGGTTACCTGGTCGTGTGGTTCGACGGATCGCGCCCGGACTCGATTTTCCCCGAACCCGACCTGAATGCCGGCCGTTCACTCGCCGGCAGCAGCGGCGGTGTCTATTTGTTCAATGCCCAGGGGCAACTGGTGGATTCTGTCGAGTACGGCTTTCAAGTCATCGATACGAGCATCGGCTTCAGTGGCGGAGAGTGGCGGCTGATGGCATCGCCCACACCGGGCACGGCCAATTCTGCTCCGGCCGCGCTTGGTTCGCCTTTCAGCCTCCGTATCAATGAATGGATGAGTCTGCCTGCCATGGGCGATGATTGGTTCGAAATTCATAATCTGAGCGTGTCCGCCGTGGATTTGAGCGGGCTTTTTGTGACTGACAATCTCTCGTGCGAAGGGATCGACCAGGATCAGTTCGGCCCGTTGAGTTTCATCGGTCCAGGCGGCTTTGTGAAGGTCAACGCCGATGGCGAACGCGGCAAAGGGCGCGATCACGTCAGTTTTGCGCTGGCCGGAAGCGGCGAAGCCATTCGGCTTTATACTCTGAACCAAGCCATCATTGACACGGTCTATTTTGGCAGGCAGAGCGAGGGGGTCTCCGAAGGTCGCTTCCCCGACGGCACCGGGAGTGTTGTTCCGTTTCCGGGTTCGGCCACGCCCGGCGCCAGCAATATTCTCATCGTGGATACGGATAATGACGGCATGCCGGACGATTGGGAGAACATGCATTCCTTGAATCCGAACGACCCGGCCGACGCCGCCCAGGACAGTGATGGCGACGGACTTACCAACCACGAAGAGTATCGGGCCGGGACAGATCCTCGTGATCCGAACAGCACGTTGCAGCTGCAAATCGAGACGATGTCGCCGGTGATTATGAGTTTCACCGCCATGCCCAATTTATCTTACACCGTTGAATACCGGGAATCTCTGAGTGAGGGCGCCTGGATCAAGCTGGTGGATGTGCCTGCGGCTTCGAATATGCGCATCGTGGAAGTCACCGATTCACCCCCCGCCAACAGCGCTCAACGCTTTTACCAGATCAGGACGCCCCAGGCGCCTTGAGCAGCTCTCCAAGTCAGGCGTGCTCTATGGATATCAAAAGGACAACGAGGCGGCGGTCTCGCGGATTGAACGTCATCGCCTGGGCAATGCTTTGGACGCTCTCGGCTCAGGCTCAGACCGCTGTTCTCGTCTCCAACGGCGCCACCTGGAAATATCGCAAAGGCACCAGCGAAGCGTCCTCCCCCATGACCGCCTGGCGCAACCTGGCGTTTGATGATTCTTTGTGGAGCACAGGTCCCGCCCCATTTTACTACGGCGAGAATGTTGTCGGAGGAACACATATTACGGATATGCGTTCCAATTATACGACGATCTACCTGCGCATCCCCTTTACCGTCGCTGTGCCGGCGGATATTTCACAACTCACGCTCAGCGGAATCATTGACGACGGCTTTGTCGCATGGATCAACGGTGTGGAGGTGGCGCGCCATAGCGTTTCGCCCGCCTTGACTGATCCCGCTTACAACTCGCTGGCCCTCACGGCCAACGAACCGGTCTTGTTCTCCTACACAATCACGAATTTTCAGTCCTACCTGCAAAGCGGCCAGAACATGCTCGCAGTGCATTTGCTCAACGGTTCGTTGACCAGCAGTGACATCCTGTTCGACGCCGAACTGGTGGCCGAGTTGGCCGACCGCGATCCCCCGACATTAGTTAGCATGGATCCAGCGCCGGGACCGGTAAACAGTTTGAGCCAGATCAGCGTCACCTTTAGCGAAGATGTCGTGGGAGTGGTGCCGTCCGACCTGGAGGTCAACGATCAGCCCGCCAGCGGCGTTTCCGGCGCAGGGACGACCTACGCCTTTACCTTTATACAGCCCCCGTCCGGGTTGGTGAACATCGGCTTCGATACGGCCCATGCCATCCGCGACAGTGCGGGAAACCGCTTCAACGAGCTGGCGCCCAACGCCGCCTGGCAATACGACTTGACCGATACGGTGCCGCCCACGGCGGCTGATGTGCAGCCCTTCCCCGGAGCAACCGTCGGGCGCTTGAATCAAATCCAGGTTCGGTTCGACGAACTGGTTGTGGGTGTGGATGCCGCCGATCTTTTGATCAATCATCAGCCGGCCAGTTCGCTCTCCGGCTCCGGGGCAGGTCCCTACCTCTTCAGTTTTCCCGAGCCCCCGACCGGAACGGTGCAGGTGGCCTGGGCCGCTCTTCATGGTATTCGCGATACCGCCCCGGCGCCAAACCCCTTTGCTGGCGGTTCCTGGACCTACACGCTGGTGCCGGACATCATTTCCGGCAACATCATCATCAACGAATTCCTGGCCATTAACGAAGCCGGTCTGACCGATGAGGACGGCGAACGAACCGATTGGATCGAAATCCGAAACCGCGGAACGACCTCGGCCAATCTCGCCGGCTGGAGCTTGACCGATGATCCGAACGACGAGGCCAAATGGGAGTTTCCCGCAATCACACTCGGGCCCGGCCAATATCGCGTGGTCCATGCTTCGGGCAAAGATCGCAAACCGACCGGCAGCGGCCGGCAGCACACCAATTTCAAGCTCGGCGGCTCCGGCGAACACCTGGCGCTCTACAGTCCGGGTTCGCCACGCCAGCTTGCCACCGCTTTCACGCCGGAATTTCCGGAACAGCGCGCGGACATTTCCTACGGCCTGAATTCAGATGGCACTTTCACTTACTTTGCCGCGCCCACTCCCGGAGCGGCCAACAGCGCCGGACAAACTTTTAGCGGTGTGGCCGCCCAACCCTCCGCCAGCGTCGAAAGCGGGTTTTTCGATCAGGCATTTTTCCTTTCCCTGCACTCGGAGACGCCGGGAGCGACCATCTATTACACAACGGACGGCAGCGTCCCTACCCCTGTTACGGGCACGCTTTACAATGGGCAGCTTTCCATTTCCGGCAGCCCGACCCGCGGCGTCGTCAATGTTCGGGCGGCCGCCTCCAAAGACGGCTTGCTGCCGTCGCGCGTCGGAACATGGTCTTATATTTTTCCCCAACACGTCTTGCAGCAGCCGTCCAATCCGCCGGGCTTCCCATCCGTCTGGGGATCGTCATCCTCTACCAGCGCTGACTACCGGATGGACCCGCGCATCACCGGCAGTGCCGCCTACACAAACATGGCTTACCAGGCGCTCACGGACATACCGACCCTCTCGATCGTCATGAACCATGCCGATTTGTTCGATCCCAACACCGGCATTTACGCCAACCCCAGCCGTGAAGGCATCGCCTGGGAACGCCAGGCGCACATCGAACTCATCCGGCCCGATGGCGGGGACGGAATGAAAATCGATGCCGGCCTCCGTGTTCAAGGCGGCAGCAGCACCAGCGGCTGGAAATCCAAAAAGGTTTCTCTGCGCGCGCTCTTCAAAGGCGATTACGGTCCGCGCACTCTCCAATATCCGTTCTTTCCGGATTCGCCGGTGACGACCCTCGACACGCTTGTTTTCGACGCGCACTTGAATCTGGCCTGGACCCATCCGGACCACGGCCAGCGCGTCCGCAGCCAGTATGTGCGCGATATGTTCGTTTCCGATCTTCAGTTGGCCACAGGACACGCCGCGCCTCATAGCCGTTGGATGAATCTCTATCTCAACGGCATCTTCTGGGGTGTTTTCGATGTGCACGAGCAGCCCGGCGCGTCCTTCGCCGCCCAGTATTATGGAGGCGAAAAGGAGGAATATGATGTTTTGAAACATTCCGGATCACAGGTGGTGGACGGGAACACCGTGGCCTGGAATGCGATGATGAACATCGCTCGGGGCGGCCTCGGCAACAACAGCCAGTACGAAGCGCTTCAGCAATACCTCGACGTCACCAATCTGATCGACTACATGATCGTCAACCTCTACGTCGGCAACGACGACTGGCCGCGCCACAACTGGTATGCCACTCATCGCCGGAGCGCCGACGGCCGGTTCCGATTCCATAGCTGGGATGCCGAGCACGTTCTCAAATCGACCAGCATCAATCAAACCGGCGTCAATTACGCCAATAGCCCGACCGAACTTTACGCCTTGCTCCGCCAGAACGCCGAGTTCCGCCTCCTCTTCGCCGACCGGCTCCATCAGCATTTCTTCAACGGCGGCCCGCTCTACGTCAATCCTTCCAGCCCCTCCTGGAATCCAAGCTTCCCCGAGCGCAATCGGCCTGCCGCCATTTACATGGAGCGCATCAATGAAATCGATCCGGCCATTGTTCTCGAGTCGGCTCGTTGGGGCGATGTGCTCCCCAATAACGGCTCGGGCCGCTCCGGGCTGCCTTACGAACGCAACGTCGAATGGATGAACGAGCTGAACTGGCTTCTCACTCAATATTTCCCGGCACGTTCGTCCACCGTCCTGAATCAGTTTCGGAGCGGCGGGCTTTATTCCACTCTGACCGCTCCCAGCTTCAGCCAGCACGGTGGACCGGTCGCGCGCGGCTTCCAGCTCGCCGTGAGCGCGCCGGCAGGAACGATTCATTACACGACGGACGGCAGTGACCCGCGCGTCTATGGCAGCGGCGCGGTCTCGCCCGGTGCTGAGGATTATACGGGTGCGCCAATCACTCTCAGCAACACCGTCCAGGTCAAGGCGCGCGCCTTCAGCGCCGGCGTTTGGAGCGCGTTAAACGAAGCAACCTTCCTTGTCGCCGAACTCGGCGTGCCCCTCCGGATCACTGAAATCATGTATAACCCGATTGGCGGCGATCCCTACGAGTTCGTCGAAATTCAGAACGTCGGCCAGGCGGCCTTGAACATCGGCAACTACAGTTTCGAGGGAATCAGTTTTAATTTTCCGCCCAATACCATCCTCCCTCCGGGCCAGTCGATGGTGATTGCTTCGGGTTTGAGCCCCGGTTCCTTCGCGGCCCGTTACCCGGGCGTTATGGTGGCGGGCTATTTCACAGCCAATCTTTCCAACGGTGGCGAGCGGCTCGCCATTCGCGACGGCAACGGCCGAATCGTCCTCTCCGTGGATTACGACGACGAAAATGGCTGGCCTGCGGCCGCGGATGGCGGCGGTCCTTCACTCGAGATCATCGATCCTTTCGGCGATCCGGATGATCCGGCCAACTGGCGCGCCAGCGCGTCCAACAACGGCACGCCGGGCACAGTCACTCCGCCGCCGGCTTTGTCACTCGTCCGCCTCAACGAAATCATGGCGGACAACATCTCCGCTGTGCCAAACGGAGCCAATTATCCCGACTGGGTCGAAATCCATAATGCCGGCGGCAGCGCCGTCAATTTGGAGGGCTGGAGTCTGACCGACAATGATAACCCGCGAAAATTCGTCTTTCCCCCGAACACGTTTCTGGCGGGCGGCGGTTATCTGGTCGTATGGTGCGACAGCAGTTTTTCCGATCCAGGTCTGCACACCGGCTTTGCCCTGGGCAGGAACGGCGAGAGCGTTTTTCTCTACAACGCGCAGACCACTCGTGTGGATGCGGTCACTTTCGGCCTGCAGCTTCCCGATCGGACGGTCGGCCGGATCGGCTCGAATTGGCAGCTCGCGAACCCTACCCCCGGAAACGCCAATGTCGCGGCTGCTCTGGCTCCTGCCTCCCATCTTTCCCTTAACGAATGGCTGGCGGACTCTCCGCCGGGAACCGACGATTGGTTCGAGCTCTACAACGGCCAGAACAGCCTGCCCGTGGCTCTGCAAGGCATCCTCCTCTCAACCAGCAACGCGACATTCCAGGTAACCTCGCTTTCGTTTGTGGCTCCGGGCGGGTTTGTCCGGTTCTGGGCCGACGAAAGTCCCGGTGCCGATCATGTGGACTTCCGCCTGCCCGCCGGCGGCGGGACACTTCTCCTGCACGATCCGGCCGGCGTAGAGATCGAGCGCGTGGACTATGGCCCCCAATCGGAGGGGGTATCACAAGGGCGGCTTCCGGATGGAAGCGCGAACATCGCAAGTTTTGCCGGCACGGCCAGTCCCGGCGCCAGCAATTATGCGCTCACCTATTCCGGACCGATTTTGAATGAAGTTTTAGCGAGAAACAGCCGCGCGGTTTACGACAGTCGGGGCCGTTCCCCGGACTGGATCGAGCTCTACAACCTGACCGGCAGCGCCTTCAGCCTGGCCGGAATGAGTCTGAGCGTCGATACCATCTCGCCAGGACAATGGGTCTTCCCGGCCGGAGTGACAGTCCCCGCCAATGGTTTTCTCATCGTCTGGTGCGACAGTTCGCGGCCAGGCTCGATCGCCAACGAATTGGACCTTAACTGCGGCCGCTCGCTCGATGCGGGAGGCGGCGGTGTCTATCTTTTCAACGCCGCCGGTCAATTGGTCGATTCGATTCAATATGGATTCCAGGCCGCGAATCTGCCCATCGGCAAGAGCGGCGGCCGATGGCGCCTGTTAAGTTCGCCCACGCCGGGAGCGGCGAATGCAGCGCCTGCCGTCATGGACTCGGTGAACACGCTGCGGCTCAATGAATGGATGGCCGATCCCAACAGCGGGGACGATTGGTTTGAAATTTATAACCCGGGCGATCAACCGGTCGAAGTCTCCGGACTCTTTGTAACCGATGATCCTTCCATCCGCGGAAAGACGAATACCCAGGCAGGATCGCTTTCATTCATTGGTCCGCGCGATTTTGTGCTCTTCCAAGCCAGCGGCTCCGCGGGCAACGGAGGAAACCACGCCGACTTCCGCCTCAGTGCCAGCGGTGAGAGTCTGCTGCTTTACGGGCCTGGCCTGAATCTGATCGACGCCGTTTACTTCGGTCCGCAGAGCCCGGGCGTATCCGAAGGCCGCCTTCCCGATGGTTCGGGCGCGGTGGTTCCATTTTCAACCACGCCGACGCCTGCCGCGGCCAATTACCTCCCGCTCAGCAATGTGGTCATCAACGAAGTGCTCAGCCACACTGACCCGCCATTCGAAGACGCGATCGAATTGCGAAACACAACAGGGGCGCACCTCGACATCGGCGGGTGGTATTTGAGCAACACGGACAAGGACCCGCGCAAGTTCCGCATCCCCGACGGAACGTTTATTGCCGCCGGAGGTTTCCGTGTTTTCTATGAATATCAATTCAATCCGAATCCGGGCCAGCCGGGCAGCTTCGCGCTGGATTCAGCGCACGGCGACACGCTCTATCTCTCGGCCGCGGCCGCCGGCGGGAACCTCACGGGATTCCGCGACCTGGCCAGCTTCGGCGCCGCGGCGAATGGCGTCTCTTTTGGCAGGCACCCAACCAGCGTGGCAGTCGATTTTGTGGCGCTCAGTGCGCCGACCTTCGGCATGGACAACCCTTCGTCGCTTGCTCAGTTCCGTACTGGCACCGGCTTGGCCAACGCCTCCGCGCTGGTAGGCCCGGTTGTTCTGAACGAGATCATGTATCATCCGCCGAGCGATCCCGACGCGTCCGACAGCAGCGCCGACGAATTCATCGAGCTGCACAATATCACCCTGAACACGGTGCTCCTTTACGACTCGAATCATCCGGGCAACACCTGGCACTTTACTGAAGGCGTGGACTTCGCCTTTCCCTCCGGAGCAAGCATTTCTGCGGGCGGCTTCGCGCTTGTCGTCGGTTTCGACCCGGCAGACGGCGCCGCATTGACAGCCTTTCAGGCCAGATACGGCGTGGATCCGTCCGTGCCCGTTTTTGGTCCCTACTCTGGCAGACTGGCCAACAGCGGCGAGAAGATCGAATTGAGCCGTCCGGACAATCCGCAGACATCCGGGCCTGACGCCGGTTTCGTCCCTTACATTGCGGTGGATGCGATTGAATACTCGGATGGCTTGCCGTGGCCGGCGGAGCCGGATGGCGCCGGTCCCTCCCTGCAGCGCATCAATCCCGCCGCTTATGGCAATGACCCCGTCAATTGGTTTGCCCAGACACCCACGGCGGGACGCGCCAACGACAGTGGCACGACCGACAGCGACGGTGATGGCATGCCGGATTGGTGGGAAATGGCCCATGGGTTCGACAAGAACAATCCAGCGGATGCCTTGGGTGACAGAGACGGCGACGGCTCCAGCAATCGCGACGAATACGAGGCTGGCACCGACCCGGACGATGGCAGTAGCGCGCTTGCTCTAGATGGTTTTCAAGGGACGGGCGGGACGGTGCAATTCGAGTTCCGCGCCATGCCGAACCGCTCTTACGTCGTCGAGTTTCGCAACGCGCTCAACCAGGGAAGCTGGACAACTTTGCAAAGCGTGGCTCCGGCCGCGGTCGAACGAACAATCGTCGTCACCGACGTGCTGCCTTCGGGCCTGACCCAACGCTTCTATCAGGTTAAGGTTTCATACACCCCGTAAGGCGAACGAACCCGACAGGCCGGACTGGACTTCACGTATTTGTTCTAAGCACCCGTCCAAAACGCCCCCCCCTTTTCAAAAGCCCAACGCCGCGCCGTCTCTCCGTGGATCATGCGCGCCCACAAGTCGCTTCCCGCCCCGCTCCCTGCCCACGACTTGCGTGACGCCGATCGTATTCACCACGCGCATTTGATGGCCGCGCTTTTCCAGCGCCTCGATCAATTCTGCGCCGGCCCGTTGTTCGATCCTCAATTCGTCCGGCCTCCACTGATGATGAAAGCGGGATTGGGCCAGCGCCTCGTCGATTGGCATGCCGAAATCGATCACGAAAATGATCGTCAGCAATGTTTGGCTGATGATGGTGGGCCCGCCCGACGCGCCCAGCGCCAGAACCGGCTCGCCGTCTTTGAGGACGATAGTCGGACTCATGCTCGAAAGCGGCCTTTTCCCGGGCGCGACCGCATTGGCTTCGGCGCCGACCAGCCCGAAATAGTTTGTGACACCGGGCTGAATCGAAAAGTCGTCCATCTCGTTGTTCATCATCACACCGGTGCGCGGGATCACGACCTTCGACCCGAACGACGTGTTGATGGTGGCGGTGCAGGCCACCCAGTTGCCCTGCGCATCCGCAGCGGAAAAGTGCGTGGTGTGCTTTTTGAACAGATCAGTCTCGGCGGCCGGCGGAGTGCCATGACCCGGCACGGGCGTGGCCTTGTCTTTCCGAATGCGTTTGGCCAATTCGGCCGCATACTCCCGGGTGATCAACCCCCGGGGCACGGGCGCAAACTCCGGATCGCCCAACCAGTAAGCCCGGTCGGCAAACGCCAGTTTCATCGCTTCCGCCACCACATGCACAAACTCCGCCGAACCCGCGCCCATCGCCTTCAAATCAAACGATTCCAGGATGTTCAGAATCTGCGCGACGTGCACTCCGCCCGAACTCGGCGGCGGAAAACCTGCAATCTGATATCCGCGGTAAGTGCTGATGACCGGCGCCCGCTCCTTTGCTTCGTAACCTTCGAAATCCGCAATGCGCAGCAAACCGCCGTTGTCTTTCATCCAATCTTCCGTGGCACGAGCGAACGGGCCGCCGTAAAACCAATCCGTTCCATGCTGAGCAACTCCTCGATAAGTCCGCGCCAGATCGGGTTGTTTCAACAAATCGCCCGCTTGCAGCGGCTGACCAGCGCCTTTGAAAAAAATCTCCCGCGCCGCCGGGAACTTCCCGAGCTCCCGGGCGGTGGCGGCCACCTGTTGCGCATAATTTCGATCGATCCTGAAGCCGCGTTCAGCCGTTTCCGCCGCCGCCTCCAAATGCTTCTCCAGCGGCAGCTTTCCGTAATGTTTGACGGCATGTGCGTAGGCAGCGAGCGCGCCAGGCACGCCAATGGCCAGTGCGCCAGACTGGCTTAAGCCAGTCTGCGCCTTCCCATCCCGCATATACATGTCGCGCGCGGCCAGAGCGGGCGCGGTCTCCCGTCCATCAATGGCCACAAAGGCGCCGTTGGCGAGGCGGATCACGAGAAAACATCCTCCGCCAATCCCCGAATTGTGCCCGTCCACAACTCCGAGCATCAACCCGGCCGCCACCGCTCCATCCACCGCGTTGCCGCCCCGCTTCATCATTTCCACTCCAATCTCCGACGCCTTGGCGTGGACCGTGGCCACCATGCCCTGGCGCCCATAAGCGACTTCTCCGGCCCAGCTCGGGACCCGGCCGAGAGGGAAAGAGAGCAGTGCCCAGGCGATGGCTGCGCAGGAAGCAAATCTTGTCTGCATGAAGCCAAGGCTATCCCGGAACTTCCGGTCCAGGCAAGGCGCCGCATCTCGCCGGATTGAAAACGAAGGCCGAAGATTCCCAACAGAAGCGGAGCCTCGTTACCTCGGTTGCACTTTCAGTCGGACGGATTACTTCTCGGGCACTTCAATGACATCGCAGGGACGAAGTGCCGGATCACCAAAAGTCCTGCGCGGTCTGGTTGAACGAAGCCGCTACGCGGTGGCAAGAACGCGTCGGCTTGCCGCTCTCACGCGGCCACGTCCAATCCGGGTTATCTGCATTCCTTTTCCTCTTCGGCCGCGGATAGCAAGCAAACACAAGATTAAAACTCCGCACAAAGCCGTAACGCTAGGCTCTGGCACGGGCGTAGGAGAGAATCGAATATCATCAAGGATGGCACCACTAAGGAAGGGCGTGCTTCCCGGAGGCGCTGTAAACCGCAACTCTCCCGATTGCCCGGCGTATGCCAAAATGCTTACGCCCCAAACTGTGTAGTCTGGTGTGTCACTGAGGGCGATGGGGGTGAGCATCTGCCCATTGAAAAAAACCTGGAGCGAAACTCCTCCTGAATAGATGAGTGATTGTGAGGTAAAAGGTACCTGCCCTGTCTGGAAAATCGAAGCGCCATCGGCGCCGCCTGGTATGCTTCCGCCTTGAAGCAAAATTGAATAGCTCCCCCTGATCGCGGGGAAGAACGGAGAGTCCACTGCGTGAAGAGTAACCGCAGGTGCAGATAAAGCGACGTCGTTCAGCGCAATGCTGTTGGGGTCTCCATTCACGGGGTTGAAAGTGTTCCAAGACCATCCGGGGATCGTCGCGGTATAACGGGTTCCACCAGGGAAACTAACGGCGGTGATCGTCGTCGTTTCAAAGCCAAGATTGATGAAGCTCTGGCTGGTCGCGTTTCGTAAACCCGCCATCAAGACCATTGAAAAACAAACACTACGTAGAAGTATCATGACATCGTGGCGCCCTGGATCACCGACCGCCGGCTAGAAGCGGACGCTCCATACGCTCTGCTGCTCGGAGATACGGTACCAAAACAGCTAACGACGCCTCCCGCTGCGGGATGAACGTCCCATCCCGCAGGCAGACACCCAACCCGGAAGGTGAAGCCGTCACACGATACCCGGCTCGACAGAGGCGAAACGCAGGAGCAATGCGCGGATGCCCGCGAGGAACCCGTGCTGCAATGCGGCACGGTGAACGTGGTGCGAGCAACTCTCTCTGAAGACGCAAGGACGTCTGAGACTCTTTAGCCATGCGTGCCAGTAAACTCGAATCGCGAATAGTAAGAGCGACCTCATCGCTTGAAGACGACCATCGAAATGCAGTGATTTTTGGTGGCGTAGCACCGAGCCCGAAGCAACCGGCCGAACCTGCAATATGCGTCTCAACGGTCTCGAGGCGAACATACTGCCATTCGCTTTGTCCCCAGTACTGAATCACCTCCTGTAGCTGGCCAGCCGCAACGCCAGCTCCAGCGTTTTCGGGAATCTTAGCAACAAATGGCACAACGCGGTATTCGGTTTGCCCCGGTGCCCCCGTTTGTGGCGAATCTGGTGTCTCTGAGTCCATAGGTTAATGTCGCCGAGCGCGTCATGTTCGCCGCTTAGGTTGGCGCTGCCGGGCTGGCGGGCTTCTGATTGCGGCTTCGATCCACCCGAAGGGGCAATGGGGGAGACTGGCCCTGCTTGTCCTGGCCGATGTAAAGCGTGCGATGCGGGAAAGGAATCTCAATCCCCAGCTCATCAAACCTCCTTTTCATGCGCCGATTGAACTCGCGTCCCACCCGCCATTGCTTGATCGGTTTGGTCGTGGTGCGGGCCTTGATGACCACCGCCGAGTCCGCAAACTTGTCGAGGCCGAGGATTTCGATGGGAGCGATGATGTCGTCCTTGTATTCCGGATCGTTGCGCAACTCTTCATCGAGTTGCTTGACCACCGTGATGACCTCGTCCACATCTTCCCGGTAAGCCACACCGATCTCGAAGACGTAGCGGGAGTATTCCTTGGTCATATTCGTGACCACGTCGATTTTGCCGTTGCGAATGTAGTGCACGTTGCCGGCGAGATCGCGCAGGATGACCATGCGCAGGTTGAGGGCTTCGACCAATCCGCCCTTGTCGCCGATCTGGACCACGTCGCCGACGCGAATCTGGTCTTCCAGCAGGATGAAGAACCCGGTGATAAAATCCTGAACAAGGGTTTGGGCGCCGAAACCGATAGCGAGACCGACCACGCCCGCGGCGGCCAGAACCGGACCGATTTCGATGTCGAGTTGGCCGAGCAACATGACGAAGGCCACTGTCAGCACGACGAGGCGCAAGACCCAGCGAATGACGGCGCCAAGGGTTTTCGCCCGCTTCTCGTATTCAACATCGCCTTCTTTCCGGTTCAGGAAGGTGGAAAGCCGCGCGCAGAGAATCGATACCGCTTTGAGAACAATGGCCGTGACCGCGATGATCAGGAAAATTTGCAGGCCGCGTGTCGCAAACCAACGGCCGAGCGGCGCAAGGTAGTATTCCAGATCCACTCCGAGCTGCCACAAGAGCACCAGGAGGGCCGCCACGATCACTGCCACTTGCAGAACGCGCTGAATGGTGCGGCTCAAGGCGGCCATGCCTTCGGCCATTTCCGCATCTGATTGCTCTTTGCTGAACCGGGACGAAACCCGGCGGCTAAGCAGACCAATCAGTTTCAGTCCGGCCAGGGTCACGAAAAGAACAAGCACGATTTTCCAGCCGTCGGTTAACAGCCAATCGCCCGTGTTCGCTAAAATGTCTTCGATATCGAAATCCATAGATGTCCTTATCCCACTGTTCCAATTTATGGCGCCCCCGCGTTGCGGCAGGATTCGCCAGCCGCCTTCGCTCAAACAGAGACTGCGGTGCCGGGTTCGACCCGCCAAAAGGTAACAATCGGGCTCGTCGTTTGAGAAGCCCCACTTTCATCTTTGCGCCCGGCCGCTCGAGCGGGCTTGGGCGGGTAGCGGCTTGTCCTTTCCATGAGTTTCTGTTTCACGGCTGGCGCTGGAGCGCAAGCCCGGACAGGCGGGACGCCTGTCGGGACGCCTGTCCTACGCTATCTATGTTCTTCCGGGTGATGGTCCCAATGCGCGTCCTCGCCGTTTTCGCTGTTCAAGGCGGCGCAGACTGGCGATTCTGCCTGGACAGCATTTTGGTGAGCGATTCACTCCCATTCTTGATCACGTTCACCATGCGAACTTGGGCAGCCCGCAGACAATTTTCGGGTAAGCCAATCTGTGAACTCAAATGACGGCACGTAAGATGGGATCACGATGATGAGCGGCGAATCTTCCAGTTCGGACGCCGACCGGGCGGCGAGCATTTTTCACGCGGCGCTTGCGCTCGGTTCAGCGGACCGTGCGACCTACCTGGCCAGCGCCTGCGGCAACAATCTGGAACTTCGCCGCCAGCTCGAAGCGCTGTTGCGCGCTCACGGCGGAGAAAACTTTCTCGCCGAAGAACCCGGTACCGGAGCGGAGGCGGCATCCGGCGCAGCCGCCCCAACCGTTTTTGTCCCTGTCACCGAAGGCCCGGGTTCTGTCGTCGGCCCTTATAAACTGCTCGAACAAGTGGGGGAAGGCGGATTCGGTGTGGTTTATGTGGCCGAGCAACGGGAGCCAGTGAGGCGCCGCGTCGCGCTCAAGGTCATTAAGCTGGGCATGGACACCAAACAGGTGGTCGCGCGCTTCGAGGCCGAGCGGCAGGCGCTGGCCCTAATGGACCATCCCAACATCGCCAAAGTGCTCGACGCCGGAACGACGGAGGCCGGCCGGCCCTACTTCGTGATGGAACTGGTCAAGGGCATCCCGATCACCAAATACCGCGACAAGGAAAGGCTGGATATCCGCGCTCGGCTCGATCTTTTCATCAAGGTCTGCGGGGCCATCCAGCACGCCCATCAGAAAGGCGTCATCCATCGCGACATCAAGCCGTCGAACATTCTCGTCACGCTCCATGACGGAGTGCCGGTTCCCAAGGTCATTGATTTCGGCATTGCCAAGGCCACTCAGCAGGAACTGACCGAAAAGACGATCTACACCCAACTCCAGCAGTTCATTGGCACGCCGGCTTACATGAGTCCCGAGCAGGCAGAGATGAGCGGGCTGGACATCGACACTCGCAGCGACATCTACAGCCTGGGTGTGTTGCTTTACGAATTGCTGACAGGCGCCACGCCGTTCGACGCGAAAGAACTGCTGGAATCGGGCTTGGATGAGATGCGGAAAATCATCCGGGAGAGGGAACCGGTGAAACCGAGCACCCGGTTGACCCGGCTCCAGGCTTCCAAAGCGGCTGTTGCAACCCCCAAGTCGTCCATCGATCGGGACCTCGATTGGATCGTCATGAAATGCCTGGAGAAGGACCGATCCCGTCGCTACGAAACTGCCAACGGCCTGGCCATGGACATTCGGCGGCACCTTGCCGACGAACCGGTGATAGCCCGTCCTCCCAGCCCCGTTTACCGCTTCCGAAAACTGGTTCGCCGAAACCAGATCGCCTTTGCCGCTGCGGCCGTGGTCGCGGCGGCCCTGGTGCTTGGGTTCGGCATCGCCACTTACTCGCTCTTGCAGGAACGCCAGGCGCACCGGCGTGCTGTCGCTGCGGAACGGGACCAGGCGTGGCAACGCGAACGGGCGGAAATGAATGCGCGCCGGGCGTCTGAAAGTGAACTGCGCTCCCGCCGCCTCCTTTACGCAGCGGATATGAATCTGGCTCATCAGGCCGCTCGGGCGAACAACCTCGGTCGTGCCCGCCGCGTGCTGGACCGCCATCGCCCCCAGCCCGGTCAGGAAGACCTGCGCGGCTGGGAATGGCGTTATCTCTGGCAGCAATGCCGCGGCACCGAACTCGCCGTGCTTGGCCAGCATTCCACGCGGGCCAATTCTGTGAGCTTTTCGGCAGATGGCCGGCGGCTCGCGGCGGGTTACTGGGATGGCCGCGTCGAGTTTTGGGACGTGCCCGCCCGGCGACTGGGCAAGGTCCTGCACCAGGAATCAGGAGTCCAGGCGCAGGTGGCCTTCTCGCCGCGCACGAACGTGCTGGTCGCCACGGCCGATCCCGGAGTCATCAAATGGCACGACCCGGCCGGTGGTGAAACCGTCGTCGGCGAAGGATTCGGCCGCATCCGCGATCTGGCCTTTTCGAACGACGGCGAATGGTTCGTAGCGCTCGGGTTCGTTGAGCCGGACGGAGAAAGCAGCACTCCCGCCGCGCTCGTGTTCGATTTCGCCCGGAAACAACTTCTCAGCACCCATTTGGTCCCTCCCGGCGTCGGCATTCACTTTAACAACGTTCGGCTCTCTCCGGACAAGAAGCGGCTCTATGTCAGCCATGGCGCCTTTCGCGAACCGAAGGTTCGGTGTCTGCGGGTCTCCAACGGCGAGATTCTTTGGGAGACGGGGGCCAGCGCGGACAATGGTTTTAGCAGCATGGATGTTTCGCCGGACGGGCGGGTTCTGGTGACGGGAAGCGGATACGTGGATCCCCGGGTGACGGTGTGGGATGCCGAGAGCGGCGAATTGCTTGCCAGGCTCGAAGGCCACTCGGGCTGGTTGGGACAACTGGCCTTTTCGCCGGACGGGCGGATTCTTGCCTCAGCCAGTGCCGATCAAACCATCCGTCTGTGGGACACTCGGACCTGGCGCGAATCCGCCGTTCTGCGGGGCCACGGCGATGAGGTCCACGCGGTGAGATTCTCTCCCGACGGCGAGCTTCTGGCCAGCGGCAGCAAGGATGGCGTGGTGATGTTATGGGAGGTGCGAAACCAGAGACCCGCCGGTGGACGCCAGGTCTTGCCGCACATCCTGACTATGAGGCCTTTGCCCGGCGGCGATGCGGTGCTGGCGTTGGGCAGCAATAACACGTGGCTAACCATCGATCTGGATACGCTGCATGAAACGCGATTGCCCCTTGAGGCCGCCGCCGCGGATGTGTCGCTGATTCCACCGAATTATCTTGGTGTCCAATTCGCCAGTAATCGCTTTCGTCTCTACGAGGTTCTGCCTGCGCGCCTGCAGCCGCTGGGCGAGGTTCCGATGGAGCGCGCATACAAGTCGCGATTTGCCTATTCCGCCAAAGGTCGACTTCTTGCCTGGAGCGTGAGTTCGCACATGATCCGGATGACCGGCCTGGGCGAGACGGCGATACGGAAGGAATGGACTTCTGACTCGGGCTCCTTGCGACCGGTCAGATTCGGCGCGGACGGCCGGCTGTTACTGGCAGTGGATGCCAGCGACTCGGTCTATGTCTGGAACGCGGGCACGGGTGATCGCGTCCCGGAGGTTGAGGTCCGCTTGGTTCCCTACGCCTCAGGTTTGAGGGACTATTACGGCGATGCGCTCCTTCATTGGCTGCGCCATCCGGCGGAAGTGGGCGGATCGAAGGAATCCCGGCCGCCGGCGGACGCCGCGCCCCGATTGAATCCGCGGGGTCCGATCAGCGACCGGACATTTTCGCCGGATGGCCGGCATTTTGCGATCTCCACGGAGGCCGGGATTGTAGCGCTTTTCGACGCGGGGCGATTCGACAAGCCCACGATTCTACATGGCCACATGCAAGCGGCTTTTGGCGTGACTTTTTCGCCAGATGGCCGCCGCCTGGTTTCTACCGGTGGCGTGCAGGATGGAGCCAAATTGTGGGACGTCAAAACCAGGCAGGAGCTGCTCACCCTGCCGGCCGAAGGTTCCTTGCTTTATTATGTCGAGTTTACGGATGACGGAAACACTCTGCTGACGGGCCCGAAGAGGAGCGTTCTGGGAACGTGGCAGTTCTGGCGCGCACCATCCTGGTCAATGATCGGGGAGTTGGAGGCGCGCGGTGGGGGCTGGCTCCGATCAGGGGAATGATGATTGCCGGAGATACTGATGGAACACGCGTCAGGAGGGCTGGGCTATCGTCCTGCTTGCTTCAGGAAGAACTTCCAGTCTTCGACACTGTCCACATCGCGCAGGGTTCGTAGCAGATGCGCCCGCAAGTTCTTTGCCCGGATTCGATCCAGCGTCTGCTCGCACACGGTCGATTCGCTCCAATGAATGCCATCGAACAGATCGGGCTGGGACGCCCTGAGACCGATCAGCCAATAGCCGCCATCCGCCGCCGGGCCGAGCGCGACGTCATGGTCGCGCAAAGCCCGCCAGGCGGCGGAAATGTCCTCGGCTGTCACCCAGGGACAATCTGATCCGATGACAACCACCCGTCGAGCGCCTCGGGAAAACGACTGGTCGAACAGATGCCTGAGCCTCTGTCCGAGATCACCCGGACCTTGGGGCGCCAGACTCCAACCGGGGCCGCGCAGCCATCCATTCACTTCCGGCGCGGCGTCGTCGGGCGTGAAGCGCAACTGGACTTGTTCGATGCCTGCCAGCCCATTGAGCAAGACTTCGACAAGCAGCCGATACGCCGCGGCAGCCTCGGCCGCACCGAGCTGTTCAGCCAGGCGCGTCTTTACCGTTCCCAGCCGAGGCGCTTTAACAAAAATGATGAGTTGCTCCGAGGAGTTGGTTTCCATCCACCGAGTTCAATCTTCCCGCAAGCGGCATCCGCTCATGTGCCCGGATGTCTCGGAGCGGCGACGGCGCTTTGGCTCCGGCTTCTGCCAACGACCAACATAGCCAAAGCGGTGTCGCGCTTCGCTTGCCACCGCACTCCAAATTTAGCCACATCTGATTCTGAGAAAAAACCGCTCGGCTGTCCAATTGCGAAACCAGGTTTGAAGATCGGCCGCGAGCTCATCGAGATCCGCGTCCGAAACCAGCGCGGCAGTTTGGACGGCTTCGCCGACCGATTTGCCCGCTTGGAGGGCGCCGAGAAGCTCGAATTGAGAGCGCGAAAGATTGTAGCGCCGCACCACGTAATCGCGGCGTGTGACCGCCAGATAACAGTCGGCGGGCGCGGGAAACGGCTCCGGTTCGTCCCGTGTCGATTTGCGCATGGCTGAATAATAGTCGTTGACGGGAAAACGCGAGGCGAGCAATCGAAGGCAAGGCACCGGTTCCAGATGCGCTTCGGGCCAGCGTTCGGCCGGAATGTCCAACAGGTCGTCCGCCTGAAGCAGCCGCTCTTTTTCGACGCCCGGCCCGTCAAAGACCTCGTAAATGACCCATTCCAGATTGCCCAGATCGATCAGGAAATCGGGCCAGTTGACATCAAGGATCGCGCTATCCACGCCTGGTCCCGCACTGTCCGGCGCAGGCCGTGTTTCGTTCAGATACCGCGCGAAGTTGCGCCCCAAATGATTGAGGGTGTAACTGCGCGAGGGATATTGCCGCAAATAACCGAAGGCAAAGCCATCAAAGATATCCTCTCCAAGCGTTTTCTTTAGAATTGGAAAAACTTCGCCCAGGCATTCGAGCAAGCGGGTGTAATATGCATTTGCATACACGGCCATCCGCTCGGCCGCACTCAGCGCTTTGGAGCGGGTGATGATTTTTTCCAGATCGCCGGGCGCGGCATCGATCAGTTGGCGCGCCTCCGCGGAAGCCGCACCGGCTTCGACGCCATCGGGATGAGTCACAACGGATTGAAACCAGCGCTGCACCTGGTTCAGCTCCGGCCTTTCGCTCGGCGCGGGATCGCTCATTGCACCTCGGCGGCAATGTGATGCAAGGGATGCGGCACAGCCTTGCTTTGAGGCGCTGAATTCGGTTCCGGAGCGAAATCCCGGCCCTTAGCCGGAAGCGCCGTTGTGGCCTGTTCCACGGCAGGCAGGTGTTTGCCCATGTATTGCCTGGCTTTGAGCGCTTCGGCGTGCAAAACCGGAAAGGGCGGAATTTTCGCGTCCCACTCGAGCAGGGTGGAGACACCTCCGGTAAGTTCGTGAGCCAGGCGGTAAAGCTCCCACACCGGATCGATCACGTGATCGTCGTGCGTATCGATAATGTGGGTCTGTCGATTGGCGTGCCCGGCCAGATGGAATTGAACGACCCGGCGGTGCGGCACGTTCCGGATGAACTCGACCGGGTCAAAGTCGTGGTTGACGCTCGAGACATAGACGTTGTTCACGTCGAGCAACAGACCGCAATCGGCCTCTTCGGCCATTCGTGAAATGAATTCCCACTCCGGCATGGTCGAGCCGGTGAAACCGACGTAAGTGCTCGGGTTCTCGAAAACGAACGGGCGCTCGAGAAAATCCTGCAGAATGCGGATACGTTCGACCACATGGCTGAGGGAGGCCTCCGTCAGCGGCATGGGCAGCAGGTCATGCGTGTTGCGCCCGGCCACGCCCGTCCAGCAAACATGGTCGGAAATCCAAATCGGCTTGATGTCGTTCGCCAGAGCCTTGAGCCTTTCCAGATACCCGAAGTCCAAAGAATCCGTGCTGCCGATGGAGAGCGAGACGCCGTGCATGACCACCCGGTAGCGCTCAGCGATCTGCTCGAGCACATAACGCGGGCGCCCGTGTGAATCCATGAAGTTTTCCGAAATGACCTCGAACCAATCGACGGGCGGGTTGTTTTCCAGAATGTGATTGAAGTGGACGGTGCGCAGGCCCACACCCAGGCCCAGGTTGGCATGTCCGAGACGCTGCGAAATCATTTCAGTCTTCCGTTTCGAGTAAGCTTCGCGCTGGAAACAGCAGACACCGGATCGGTCCGGGCCGCAAATGAAATGGTATCAAATAGTGAGCAAGCCGCGTCAGTTCGGCGGGGCGCTCTTTGCGCCCGCCGACTGGCCGCGGCCTTCGCGCGTTTCCGCAAACGAAGTTATTTCGCGGGCGCTTCGCCCACCTTCTTGCCAGCTTTGGCCATCTGCTCCTCGAAAGCCTTGCGAGCCCTCTTCCAAACTGTGTCCTTGAGCGGGACAGCGCATTCGCCCTCGCCTTTGCAAGTGTTCTGCCCGGGGTACTGACCGCAGCCGCCCTGACCCTTGCAGGCATTCTCGCCTTTGCAGGAGTGGGCTTCGGCCGTGGCGCATTTGCCCTGGCCGGCACAGGCGTTCTCACCGCCTTTGCCCTTGCTCTTACAGGTATTGAGACCGCGACAGACGTGAGGCTCTTCCGTGAGCAGCTCAGGGTTGTGTTTTTTCTTGTCAGCGGCCCGGCCAGACATGGCTGAGCCGATCAGGACGCCGCCGAACGCGGCCATGGTAAGTTTGCTGAAGTCGCGACGCGACAATCGAGTTGATCGAGGATCACTTGCTTCTTTCATAATGCTTCCTTTGGTTGCCGTCATTTTCCCAACGCTGTTCCGCATCGCAACGACATTCCCGATGCCATGGCCAGTCTCTTCTCCCGCGTAAGAGAATTCCAGCGGGAAATTTCTCCCGGAAGCCCCGGAAGGCGGTCCCAGGCTGAGGGTTGCCGCCCCGATGGGAGGCGGGCAGGGAACCAGGTGTCCGGTTGCCGTTTCGTCGGGCGCATGGCTCCGCCTGGATCAGCCCGATTCCGCTTCGGCGCCCGAGGTAGGGGATTTACGGCACCCGGGCGGCTTGAAGAAACCGCGCCAGTGTGAAATGGTAAGGATGCATTCCTGAAGTTCAAACAACCGTGGAAAAGAAGTTTATCGGGGTTCTGGGGGTCGTGGGACTGGGGTTGATTCAAGCCTTTGGAGCCCTCCAAATCTCTTTCAAGCAGATTCACACCACGCCACCGCGCGGCTTTGGGAACTCGCTTGGCGCCCCATATTCCGAAGGCGGCACTGTCTTTTTCGCGCGCAACGATGGTGTCGATTTCGGCATCTACACCGAACCGGGCGGGTATCTGGTCCGTTGGGGCGAAACGGTGGACGGCGCGCAGTTGAACAACATCGGCATTGGCAGCGTGCGCAACGGCGTTCTGGCCGCCGTCGCGGCCGACAACTGTTGTTCAGGCTCCTCAAATCAGTTTTTTGGTTCCCTTTACCTTTTTGAGAATGGGCTCGGCAGTCGCGTCTTTGACCGAAACGTGCCCGTGCCCGGCTACAACAATCCCATCAACACTGCCGCAATCAGTTCTTCATACGACGGCAGGGCAATGGCCTTTCGCCTGCCGCGCATTACGACCACCCCGCAACAGCACGCGTCCATCGTTTTGCTTGAGGATCGCGCAGTCTCGGTGCTGGCCGACAACATGACCGCGGTGCCCGACGGCGGCGGCGCGACTTTCTCCGACTTTGGCCAGCCTTACATTCACAACGGGCAGGTCGTCTTCATAGGCAAGGCCGCCGGCGTAACCGGAATCTATCTGTGGGACGGACAGCTTTCCAAAATCGTCGATGGCAACACGCCCAGGCCGGAGAATCCCGGCGTGAACTTCGGCTCCCTCTTTCAGGATAACAGCCCCGTCCGCGACGGCGCCGATACGGCGTTCGTTCACGACGGTTCGCCACGAGGCGTTTTCAAGACGGTGGGGGGCCAACTCGCCCGGGTGGCGGATACGACCTTCGATATTCCGGGCGGCACGGGAAAGTTCTTCAACTTTGCCTCGGTCAGTTTGCAGAACGGCAAAGTCGTTTTTCTGGGTTGGCGGGACAATCAATTCGCCCCACCGCGTGAATTCGGCATCTACACCGACTTCGGCGGGGCGCTGGAGCGGATCGTTGATGTCCACACTCCGTTGGACGGGAAAGTGCCGTGGACCTTCTTCATTGCACGCGGCCAGGCTTTGGTTGGCAACAAGGTCTATTTCATGGTGGAATTCGAAGACCGCTCGAACGCCATCTACGTGGCCACGCTCGATCCCCCAAACACGCTTCGTCATTCCGAACCCGTCCTGGGAAGTCAAATCTGGCAAAGCGGCCTGGTGCACATCGTTGACGAAATCGTTAGAATCCGCCCTGGATCACGCTTGCTCATCGAGCCTGGCGCCATCGTCAAATTCGCGCCAGGCGCCGGGATCATCGTCGAGGAGGGCGGCCGATTGGATGCCCCGGCCACCGCCAGCGCGCCCATCATTTTTACATTGCTCACCGACGACAGCGTTGGTGGAGACACGAACCAGGATGGAGACGCGACGCAGCCATTGGAGCGCGACTGGGAAGGAATCACGATCCGAGGGAGCGCCCAGTTCAACCTCAGCGAGTTCCTGGATGTCCGTTTCGTGCGCGAGCCGGTCGCCGGCTGTTGTTACCAGTCCTACAATCTGGAGTTTCCGCCGGGTTTTTCGGCGATTGCCAACCAACTGCATTATTTGGACAACACCGTCTCAGTGATTCTGCCGGATGTCCCTGACGGAACCACTTTGTATAAGTGGGACAGTGCCAATCAAAATTTTGTGGTCAATGGATGGTTCGCCGGGGCATGGCAAATGCCGACGCAGACGCTGGCCCCGGGAGAAGGGGCCTTTATCAACCTGCCCACCCCGGCTCGGCTCACCTTCCTCGGACAAAAGAATGTCCCGCAGCTTCCCCTCGTGCTGGAACCGGGCTTCAACCTGGTCGCCAGACAGGTGCCCGGCCCGGCTGTCTTCACGAACATCGTCGGCCGGACACCCGCCCACGGAACCGCCGTGTATCGCTATCGGCCCGGGAATGAGATAGCGCCGTTGGACAGGGAGAATTATGATATCGAGACCTTCCGAAACGGCGTGTGGCACGACCAGCCGCCGAAAGCCAACATCGGCGAAGCGTTGTTTATCACCGAGCTCGAGCCGGTCACCATCATCGATCACCCCCGGAGCGTCTTCAACGCTCAGTTCGGCGCCTCGGTGACGTTTAGCGTCCATGCCCTCGGTTCCGGACCTCTTCTTTACCAATGGCGGCTGAACGGCGCCAACATTCCCGGAGCGACCGGGCCCGACCTCGTAATCAACAACCTGGAACCTGTCCATCTCGGGAATTACTCCTGCACCGTCGCAAATCCCGTCGGCGCCGTGGACAGCGACATCGCCGCCCTGAGCGTCTCACTCCCGGCGCTCGCGTTGGCGGACCAGTTTGATGACCGCGCCCAGGTGAGCAGTTTCTCGTTCAGGGGCAGGGGAAACAATTTTAATGCGACCACGGAATTGGCGGAGCCTTTGCACGGCGGAGAACCAGGCGGCAGCTCGGTCTGGTTGCAATGGATCGCGCCGGCTTCAGGCATCGTCCGGTTCAGCACGGCCGGGAGCGATTTCGACACCTTGCTGGCTGTTTATAAAATGGGGCCAAATGGGCTGGAGGAGCTGGCCAGCAACGACGACGACGAAGGTTTTTTCCGCAGCTTTGTCGAAGTTCGCGTCGAGGCGAATCAAGCCTGTGAAGTCGCCATTGACGGCTACCTCGGCGCGCAAGGGATGATCGTCTTGAGCTGGACACTCGAGCCAACAACGGATTTAGGCCCGCGAATTCTCGTCCAGCCTGACGACCAGATTGTGAATTTGAACGAGGCGGCTCTCTTTCACGTCGTTGCCCAGGGATCGGCTCTGAACTATCAATGGTTCTTCGAGGGCGCGCCGATTCCCGGCGCCACAACCGACACTCTGCAAGTGCCCGGCGCCACGCTCCAACAAGTCGGGAGTTATCGCGTGCGAATCGCCTCCGGACAAAGATCGGTTCTGAGCCGCCCAGCCTCGTTGCAGATCAATTTCACACCCGATCAGGCCGTAAACCTGGCCCGGAACAAATACTTCCCGGTCCCGCGCGGGTTCATTCCCGAGCCGTCATTCCAAATCGCACCGGCTTCTGTCACCCGCGGTTACACAACCACCGTCGGATTCAGCACGGCCACGGCCCCCAAACAAGCGAACGAGCCGAACCACTGCGGTGTGGTGGGAGGGGCTTCCAAATGGTACTACTACATCGCGTCGACCAATGGAACGCTTTGTGTCAGCACCGAAGGCAGCAATTTTGACACGGTGCTGGCTGTTTACACCAATCCCGGGCTGACCTTCGCCACATTAATGGAAGTCGAGTGCGACAACGACAGCGGCAGTAACAACACCAGCAAGGTTTGTTTCGAGGCCATTATGGGCGCCGTTTATTACACCGCGGTGGATGGTGTGAATGATCCCGTCTCCGGAGACCCAGCCATTGGCACGGTTGTTTTGACCTACCAGATGGTCCTGCCGCTGACCTTCAGTTCGGCAGGGATGAACGGTGCCGGGACAAACGAGTTTACGGCCACAGTCACAGGCACGCCTTTGCTGAGCACGACATTGCTGACGTCCGAGGATTTCATCGCCTGGATACCTATCATGACCACAAGCAATGAGTTTGGCAGCTTTAGTTTCACCAACTACACCGGGACCAATTCTCTCCGGCGCTATTATCGAGGCCTGAACAGTTTCTAAGGTCGGAGCGCGGCTGTCCCCAGCCGCAGCGCGCCGGGAACATCGCTGACGCCGGACTCCCCAGCACCTGTCGCATTCGCGAGCGCTGCGGCTCGGGACAGCCGCGTTCCTTTGAAGGTTCGGACGGTTGGAAAACGCTTGCTCATCCGCGCGAACCGCCCTTCGGAAATCTCTTTGACGCTGTAACTTGCTTCCCCTAATTTCCCTCACGAACAGGAACAAGTAATGATTGGGTACATCATCAAGAAAGTCATTGGCTCCAGAAATGAGCGCGAAGTGAAAAGAACCTGGCCCCTGGTCCGCCGAATCAACGAAATCGAGGAGTCCCTCAAATCCCTGCCGGACGACGCTCTTCGTCAAAAGACGGCCGAATGGAAAGCCCGCCTTTCACCCATCCAGGATAAAGCCGAACTCACCAAAGCCCTGGATGAATTGCTCCCGGAAGCTTTCGCGGCGGTCAAAAACGCCTGCCGTCGCTTGCTCGGCACCGAAATCGTCGTGCGCGGTCATCCCGTGAAATGGGACATGGTCCCTTTCGACGTGCAATTGATCGGTGGAACCTCCCTGCACCGGGGAACGATCTCGGAAATGGCCACCGGCGAAGGCAAGACCCTCGTGGCCACCATGCCTGTCTATCTGAACGCGCTCTCCGGCCGCGGCGTGCATGTGGTGACGGTAAATGATTACCTGGCTGCCCGTGACAGCGAATGGATGGGGGCGGTCTATAAATTCCTCGGCCTGACCGTTGGCTGCATTCTTCACGACCAGCCGCCCCACGTTCGCCGCGAGCAATACAACTGCGATGTCACCTACGGCACCAATGCCGAGTTCGGCTTCGATTACCTGCGCGACAACGGCATGGCCACGCGCAAGGAAGAGCAGGTTCAACGCGGCCATTACTACGCCATCGTGGACGAAGTGGACTCGATCCTGATCGATGAAGCCCGCACCCCGCTCATTATCAGCGGGCCGGCGGTGGTGAACGTGGACAACAACCTTTACGAGCAATACAAGCCCTCCGTCGAAAACGTGGTTCACGCCCAGCAAAAGCTTTGCAGCCGCTTCCTCGCCGAGGCGGAAGAGTTGATCAAGAAGGCGGAGGGCGGGAAAATCGAAGGGGACCGCGTTGTCATGGAGCGTGAGATCGGGCTGCTCCTTTACAAGGTCAAATTGGGCAATCCGCGGTCCGAAGTCCTGATGCGCCTCCTGGAAAGCACGGAGAACAAAAAGCTCATGCAGCGCGCCGAGCTGGAGCTTCATGCCGACCAGTCGAAAAAGGAGCTTTACGCGCAGAAGGAGGAGCTGTTCTTCGCCATCGACGAAAAAAGCCACGATGCCGACCTCACCGAGAAAGGCCGCTCCTATCTCAGCCCCAAGGACCCGGATTCATTCATGTTGCCGGACCTGGGACAGGCCTTTCAGGACATCGACTCCCTGCCGGACCTCGATCCGCAGCAGCGCCTCGAGAAGAAAGGGAAATTGCAGGCGGACTTTGAAGCCAGGGCTCTGCGCATCCACTCCATTTCCCAACTGCTCAAGGCCTATTGCCTTTATCTGAAGGACGTCCATTACGTTGTCCAGGAGAACAAGGTCATCATCGTGGACGAAAACACCGGCCGGCTCATGACCGGCCGCCGCTGGAGCGATGGATTGCACCAGGCGGTCGAAGCCAAGGAAGGCGTCGAAGTCGAACGCGAAACCCAGACCCTGGCCACCATCACCATTCAGAATTACTTCCGCCTTTATCACAAACTGGCCGGTATGACCGGCACAGCGGAAACCGAGGCCACCGAGTTTCAGGACATTTACAAACTGGGCGTGCTGGTCATCCCGACAAACAAGCCGTGTCAACGCAACGATTTCCACGACACTATTTACAAAACCAAGCGCGAAAAGTTCAACGCAGTCCTCAAGGAGATCACCACCATCCATCAGCAAGGCCGTCCCATTCTGGTCGGAACGGTTTCCGTCGAAACCAGCGAGTTGCTTTCGCGCCTGCTCAAGAAGGCCGGCATCGTTCACTCGGTCCTCAACGCCAAGTACCATCAGCAGGAGGCCGAAATCGTCGCACGCGCCGGTCAACGCAGCGTCGTTACCATCGCCACGAACATGGCCGGCCGCGGCACCGACATCAAACTCGGTCCCGGCATTGCCGAACTGGGCGGCCTGCATGTCATTGGCACAGAACGCCACGAGGCGCGCCGGATCGACCGCCAGTTGCGCGGCCGTTGCGCCCGCCAGGGAGACCCCGGGTCCTCGCATTTTTTCATCGGCCTCGAGGATGACCTGATGCGGCTGTTCGGCTCGGACCGGATCGTCAAATACATGGAACGGATGGGGCTGGAAGAGGGACAGGAACTCGAACATCGCTTCCTCAATCGTTCCATCGAACAGGCCCAAAAACGCGTCGAACAGCACAATTTCCAGATTCGCAAACGCACCCTCGAGTACGACGACGTCATGAACAAGCAGCGCGAAGTCATTTACGGCTTCCGCAACGAAATCATCAATGCCGACGACGTGCGCGACCGCCTCATGGACATCATGGAGGAAGTGGTGGTGGCGAAGGTGGACGAATTCAGTTCCGCCGATTCGGACGCCGCCGAATGGAACCTGCGCGGGCTGGTCGATTGGGCGAACCTGAATTTTCCGCTCGGCCTGCGCGAGGAGGACCTTGCCAAAATCGCCAACGAAGCCAGCGAAGAGCCCGTTCGCGGTTCGCTCTACGACAGCTTGAGCGCCGGCCAGTTCGCCGTCGCCCAGGACGTTGTTGAAAGCGTCCGCAAAGCCTATGAGCTCAAGGTCAGCTACGAAAAGCCGGAAGCGCTCAAATCCCTCGAACGCTACACCATCCTGAGCGCCATCGACCGGCTTTGGCAGGAGCATCTCTATGGCATGGACGCCTTGCGCAACGCCATCGGCTTGCGCGCTTACGGCCAGCGCGATCCCCTCATCGAATACAAATCCGAAGCGTTCAAGATTTTCGAGGAATTGATGGTCAACATCAAAACCGAGATTTGCCACAACATCTTCCGCAGCGCCTCGAGCCTGATGGCCTTCGACCAGTTCATGCGGAACCTTCCCCGGCGCGCGCAGCATGTCTCGACCAGTGTCTTTGGCGGAAGCACCGCCACGGCCAGCGGCGCCACCGCCGAGGCTTCAACCACACCGAGCGACGTCGTCAGCGAAGCCTCCGAAGCGCTGGCCAAGGCCAAACCGATCCGCGGCGGTCCGAAAGTCGGCCGGAACGATCCCTGCCCCTGCGGCAGCGGCCGCAAATACAAACACTGCTGCGGTAAGAACGGGTAAGGCTGTAGCCCTCTTAGCTGC